>DATMTO010000112.1:0-13274 GCA_035564055.1 Rhodocyclaceae bacterium
ATTAGACGATTATTCCGCCGCCCAAACAGACTGTACTCTCGTAAATCACTACGCTCTGCCCCGGCGTCACTGCCCATTGTGGCTGGGCGAAGACGACTTCGCATTCCTTGTCATCGACGCGCTCGACTTCGCACGGCGCATCCGGCTGGCGATAGCGCGTCTTGGCGTTGTACACCCACTGCGTATGCGGTGCCTCGCCGGCCACCCAGGCCAGGTCCTGCGCCTTGAGGCTGGGCTTGAGCAAGGCCGGATGGTCGTGGCCCTGCACGACATAGAGCACATTCTTCGCCATGTCCTTCTGCGCCACATACCAGGGCAGCTCCGGCGCGCCCTTGACGCCACCGATGCCGAGACCGTCGCGCTGGCCGATGGTGTGGTACATCAGGCCCTGGTGCTGGCCCATCAGCTTGTCATTATCGAGATTGCGTATCTCGCCGGGCTGCGTGGGCAGATAGCGCTGCAGGAATTCACGGAAGGGGCGCTCGCCGATGAAGCAGATACCGGTCGAATCCTTCTTGGCGAAGTTCGGCAGCTTGGCGTCCTCGGCGATCTTGCGCAGGTCGCGCTTGAAGATGTGGCCGACCGGAAACATCGTATTCCGCAACTGCGCCTGACTCAGGCGATGCAGGAAGTAACTCTGGTCCTTGGTGCCGTCCTCGGCCTTGAGCAATTGCATCTTGCCCTGGAACTCGCGCACCTGTGCATAGTGACCGGTGGCGATACGCTCGGCGCCCAGGCCCATGGCGTGGTCGAGGAAGGCCTTGAACTTGATCTCGGCGTTGCACAGTACATCCGGATTGGGCGTACGGCCGGCCTGGTATTCGCGCAGGAACTCGGCGAAAACACGGTCCTTGTATTCGGCGCTGAAGTTCACCACTTCAAGATCGACGCCGATCACGTCGCACACCGAGGCGACGTCGATCAGGTCCTGGCGCGTCGAACAGAACTCGCTGTCGTCGTCATCTTCCCAGTTCTTCATGAACAGGCCGACGACTTTCCAGCCCCTGAGCTTAAGCAACAGAGCCGTGACGGACGAATCCACGCCGCCGGACATGCCGACGACGACGGTGCGGCCTTGGCCGGCCTCGATCTTTTCAATCTCTTTTTGCATATCAGTCCGGCTCCACGTCGGGGCCGGCTCCATCTTTCCAGTCTTCCAGGGGCAGTATTACCGCCGGCTTGCCGTTATCCACGAACCAGCTATCGACGGCGAAGCGATCCGGCTGAATTTCTTCCGGTGCTTCCTCATGCAGCGTGATTTTCTCACGCGGCAGCCAGCGCGGCGGAGACTCTTCGATCACGGCGGAAAAATGGTCGAACACGAAGAAACGCGTGCGCCGTACCGGTTCCAGCACATGGTGGTAGCGCAACATGCCGCGCCGCGCCAGCATGCTGAGCAAGCGTGTGGTCGTAGTCGAGTGGTCGATGCAGTCCATGGAACCCGGCGCCGCGTCATCCGCGTAGTTGCCGCCCTTGTCAGCGTAGATGGGGCTCTGCCGGCCCGCCCAGTAATACAGACGCCCGATCACGGGCGCCAATGCCGCCCGCTCTTCCACCGCAGTTTTCGCCGCCAGCAGCGACTTGCGCGCCCAGGCCAGTTGCGACTCGGTGTACTCCACCGTGGCCTGCGCCACGCAGCCGTAGTTGTAGCAAACCTCGATGCGCTCCACGGCCGCGACTTTGCCGGCCGCTGCAAGCCCACTCAGCGCCAGGCAGAACCGCAGTACGCGCTTCACGCCTTGGGGTAATACCGGAGTAGGTCGAGCGGATAGCGGCGGCCGGCCAGATAGTCCTGCACGCACTGCCACACCAGCGGGCTGCGGTGCAGCGCCTGTTCGGCTTCGATTTCGGCCGGGGTTTTCCAAACGGCGCGAATGATGCCGGTATCCAGCGGTCGACCGGCCTCGAACTCGCCCAGCGTGCCGCAAAAGGCAAAGCGCAGATAGGTCAGTTCGGGCTTGGACTGTGGCCCCCACTGATAGATGCCGACCAGCTCGGTGGGCGTGAAATGCCAGGCGGTTTCTTCCAGCGCTTCACGGGCGCTGGCCTCCGGCAGGGATTCGCCGTCGTCCAGATGACCGGCAGGCTGGTTGTAGCGGATGCCGTCGTCGGTCTCTTCCTCGACCAACAGGAACTTGCCGTCGCGCTCGATGATGGCGGCGACGGTCGCATTGGGTTTCCAGATTCTTTCCATGCCGGTATTTTACTTGGCTTGCCACCAACCCTCCGAGACCCGGCCCAAATCGGCTAAAATCTCCGTTTTTACGCATATTTGCTGGAGATTGATCCATGTCCATGTCCGACCGCGACGGCTTCATCTGGTACGACGGCAAGCTCGTGCCCTGGCGGGAGGCCAACACCCATGTGCTGACCCACTCGCTGCACTACGGTTTGTCCCTGTTCGAAGGCGTTCGCGCTTACAAGACTGCAAAAGGCACGGCGATCTTCCGCCTCAAGGAACACACCGACCGCCTGTTCAATTCGGCCCACATCTTCCGCATGCCCATGCCCTGGGACAAGGAAACGCTGATGGAAGCGCAGAAGGAAGTCGTGCGCGTGAACAAGCTTGAATCCGGCTATCTGCGTCCGCTCGCTTTCTACGGTTCGGAAAAGATGGGCATCAGCCCGCATGGCGCGCAGACTCACGTCGCCATCGCCGCCTGGCCTTGGGGAGCTTACCTCGGCGAGGAAGGCATGGAGCGCGGCATCCGCATCAAGACCTCGAGCTTCGCGCGTCACCACGTCAACGTCACCATGTGCCGCGCCAAGTACGCCGCCTCGTACGCCAACTCCATCCTCGCCCACATGGAAGCCGTGGATGACGGTTACGACGAAGCCCTGCTGCTCGACGTCGATGGTTTCGTCGCCGAAGGCGCCGGTGAAAACCTGTTCATCATCAAGGACGGCCAGATCTACGAACCGGAAATCGCCTCTGCGCTGATCGGCATCACCCGTTCGACCATCCATTCGCTGGCCAAGGACCTGGGCTACTCGATCGTCAGCAAGCGCCTCACCCGCGACGACGTGTACACCGCCGACGAAGCCTTCTTCACCGGTACCGCCGCCGAAGTCACGCCGATCCGCGAACTCGACCGCCGCCAGATCGGCGAAGGCCGCCGCGGCCCGATCACCGCCAAGATCCAGGCGCGCTTCTTCGATGTGGTCAATGGCCGCGTGCCGGAATACGAACACTGGCTCAGTTTGGTTTAACAGCCCGGTTTAATACAACAGCATCATCCGAGAACGACCCGAAGGAAAACAAGATGAGCGAAGCTGCCAAGAAAAACGCCCCGGATACGGCCCGCGAAGTAAACGTCACCGCCCACGACCTGCCGCTGCACTGCCCGCAACCGGGCGCGCCGCTGTGGGCGCGTCATCCGCGCGTCTTCCTCGACGTGCTGAAGACCGGCGATATGAAGTGTCCGTACTGCGGCACTCACTACCACTTCACGGGTGAGGCGCCCAAGGGGCACCATTAAGCCTTTCCCCCATCCCCTTCCCCAGCGGACCCTACAGGGATTCCCGTTGGTCAAGGGGTGACTTCGGTTCGCCACGCTTCGCGTGGCTCCATGTTTTACGCTGCCTTTGGCTCGGGGCGGCCCTTCGCCAAAGGACCGTACTCCGTCGCCATGCGCTTTGTCCCGCCGGAGGCCGAGTCGGCATGAGCTACCGCATTCTTGTTGTTGCACCCTCCTGGATCGGTGACACGATCATGGCGCAGCCGTTGTTCCAGCGGCTGACGCGGCAGCATGCCAATGTGGTGATCGATGCGCTGGCGCCGCCCTGGGTGGCGCCGCTGCTCGAGCGCATGCCCGAGATCAATCGCGTCATCGACAGTCCCTTCCGCCACGGCGGACTCGACTGGCCGACGCGCAGACGCATCGGCGAGCAATTGCGCAGCGAGTTCTACGATCAGGCCATCGTCCTGCCGAACTCGTGGAAGTCTGCGCTGGTCCCGTTCTACGCCAAGATCAAGAAGCGCACTGGCTATCGCGGCGAGGGGCGTTACTTTCTGCTCAACGACGTTCACAAGCTCGACAAGCTCAAGCACCCGGAGCTGGTGCAACGCTATGCGGCACTGGCCGGGCCCCTGGACGGCAGCAAGCTGGAAGCGCAGCTGCAGTCGTCGCGCGAGCAGCAGGTCGCGGCATTGAACGCGCACGGCCTGGCCCTCGATGCTGCGCCGGTCATCTTCTGCCCTGGCGCGGAGTTTGGCCCGGCCAAGCGCTGGCCGGCCGAGTACTACGCCGAATTGGCGCAGCGCTACGGTACGCCGGCAGCTCCGGTCTTGCTGCTCGGCTCGCCCAAGGATGCGCCGGTCGGCGACGAGATCGTTGCCCTGAGCAAGGGAGCGGCCCGCAACCTTGCCGGCAAAACCTCGCTGTTCGAAGCCATCGACCTGCTCGCCGCCGCGCGTCTCGTCGTCAGCAATGACTCGGGCCTGATGCATGTGGCTGCCGCGCTGCAGCGCCCGCAGGTGGCGCTCTATGGTTCGTCGAGTCCCGCATACACGCCGCCGATGAACGACAGGGCAAAGATCGTCAGCCTCGGCGTCGAATGCAGTCCCTGCTTCGAGCGCGTCTGTCCGCTGGGGCATTTCAAGTGCATGCGCGACATGAAACCGGAAATTGTCGCGGCGGCAGCCGAGCAAGTAACATAGCGCTTCGCCAGATTGGATTCGCCACCATGCCGACGACCCTGAAGAAAACCATCTTCGCCAGCCCGCAGGACGCCGAAGCCGCCTTTTACGAAGCGCTCTCGCGCGGCGATCTGGAAGCCATCATGTCGGTCTGGGCCGAGGACGAGGAAATCGTCTGCATCCATCCCGGCAGCGGCCGTATCAGCGGCTATGCGGCGATTCGCGAAGCCTGGGGTCAGGTTTTCAGTAACGGGCAGCGCCTCAATGTGCGCTACACCTTGCAGAGCCATCACCAGGACCCGCTCACCGCGGTGCACAGCGTGATCGAGGAAATCGCCCTGCATAACGATCCGAGTCAGCGCGCACCGGTCATTGCCACCAATGTCTTCGTGCGCGGCGCCATGGGTTGGCGCATGATCGTGCATCACGCCTCGCCGGCGCCGCCTGACACCTTCAGCGAAGACGCACCGCAAATCCTGCACTGATCCATCCTGGAATCGCTCGCCTACACCGCGCCGGCCTGGTTGCCGGGCGCCCATCTGCAAACCGTCTGGCCGCTGTTATTGCGCGGCGGCATTGCGCTGCCCGACTACCGCCGCGAACGCATGGAGACGCCCGACGGCGACTTCATCGATCTGGACTGGGTGGCTGGACGTAACCCCGCGCCGGTGATGCCGGCACCTCGTGCCTTCGGCACATCGCCGTGGCCGCCTAGAGCAACCACGGACTTGGATGATAAAACACCGCTGGTGGTGCTCTTTCATGGCCTGGAGGGTAGCTCACACAGTCATTACGCACGCGCCTTGATGCATGCGGTCGCCGCCCGTGGCTGGCATGGCGTGGTGGTGCATTTTCGCGGCTGCTCGGGCGAGCCCAACCGGCTGCCACGCGCCTACCACTCCGGCGACTCGGCCGAGATTGCCTGGGTGCTCGATGCGCTGGGCCGGCGCTATGCCGAACTATTTGCGGTCGGCGTCTCGCTCGGCGGCAACGCCCTGCTCAAATACCTTGGCGAGCACGGCACGCGGGCCCGGCCACAGACCGCCGCCGCGATCAGTGTGCCCTACGATCTGGCCGCGGCCAACGGTATGCTCTCGCGCGGTATCGGCCGGCTCTATTCGCGCCACTTCCTGCGCAGCCTGATTCCCGGTGCGCTGGCCAAGGCGCAGCGCTTTCCCGGCCACGCCGGCTACACGCAGCCCGAGGCTATCCGCCGCGCGCGCACCCTGCGCGACTTCGATCAGGCGGTGACCGCGCCGCTGCATGGCTTTGCCGGTGCCGACGACTATTACGCCCGCAGCAGCAGCGCCCAGTATCTCGGCGGTATTACGGTGCCGACCCTGCTGCTGCATGCCATCAACGACCCCTTCCTGCCCGCCAGCGCAATTCCTGCCGCCAAGCGTCTGCCCGGCTGCGTCGAACTCGAACTGTCGTATGCTGGCGGTCACGTCGGCTTCGTCAGCGGCCGGCTGCCTGGCCATCTGGACTGGCTGCCGCAGCGCGTGTTAGGTCATCTGGGCCAATCTGCGCGCAACAATCGGGTGGCATAATTCCCCAATCACTCCCACTCGATCGAGGCTGACATGACGCTCCCCGCTGCAGAAATCTTCAAGGCATACGACATCCGCGGCATCGTGGACAAGACGCTCACGACCGACGCCGTGCGCGCCATCGGCCATGCGCTGGGCAGCGAAGCGGTCGCCCGCAAGCAGAAAACCATCGCGGTCGGACGCGACGGGCGCCTCTCGGGCCCGGCCCTGGCGCAGGCGCTGGCCGAAGGCATCACCGCGGCCGGCGTGGATGTCATTGACATCGGTTGCGTGCCGACACCGCTCTCCTATTTCGCCGCCTACGAGCTGGGCACGAACTCCTGTGTATCGGTCACCGGCAGCCACAACCCGCCCGACTACAACGGACTGAAAATGGTTTTGGGTGGTGAAACCTTATATGGCGACATGATCCAGGCGCTGCGTACGCGCATCGAAAAGAATGACCTCGAAATCGGCCAGGGCAAGATCGTCAAGGCCGATGTCCGCAAGGCCTATATCGACCGCATCGTCGGCGACGTCAAGCTCTCGCGCAAGATGAAGATCGTGCTCGACGCCGGCAACGGCGTGGCCGGCGGCATTGCGCCGGAGCTGTTCAGGAAGCTGGGCTGCGAAGTCATCGAGCTGTTCTGCGAAGTTGACGGCAATTTCCCGAACCACCATCCCGATCCGTCCAAGCCGGAAAATCTTCAGGACGTGATTCGCACCCTCAAGGAAACCGACGCCGAGATCGGCATCGCCTTCGACGGCGACGGCGACCGTCTCGGCGTCGTCACCAAAGATGGCGAGATCATCTACGCTGACCGTCAACTGATGCTGTTCGCCGCCGACATCCTGAGCCGCAACCCCGGCGCCGACATCATCTACGACGTCAAGTGTTCGCGCCTTGTGGGCGAATCGATCAAGTACCAGAAGGGCAAGCCACTGATGTGGAAGACCGGCCATGCCCTGATCAAGGCCAAGCTCAGGGAGACCGGCGCCCCGCTGGCCGGCGAGATGAGTGGCCACATGTTCTTCAAGGAACGCTGGTACGGCTTCGACGACGGCCTCTACGCCGGCGCCCGCCTGCTCGAGATCATCTCGCGCTGGAAGGACGCCAACTGGCCGCTGCAGAATCTGCCCAAGTCGACCTCGACGCCAGAGCTCAACGTCAAGATGCAGGAAGGCGAGCCGCACAAGCTGGTGGAAATTCTCCAGCGCGACGCCAAGTCGCTGTTCCCGAAGGCAAAGCAGTTGATCACCATCGACGGCGTGCGCGCCGAATTTGCCGACGGCTTTGGCCTGGCTCGCGCCTCCAACACCACGCCGGTGATCGTGCTGCGCTTCGAGGCCGATACCGCTGTTGCATTGGCGCGTATTCAGGCCGAGTTCAAGCAGGCTTTGGAGAAGTGCTGGCCCGGCCTGCTGATAAACTACGGAGAATGACCCAGCACAGCGACACTCTCTTCGTCGGACGACAACCCATCCTAGACCGCAGGCAGGAACTGTTTGCCTACGAGTTGTTGTTCCGTAACGGCGCGGAGAATGCCGCCACAGTGGAAAGCGACCTGGCCGCAACGGCCAGCGTCATTTCCCACGCCTTCGGCGAAATTGGCATCGAGCAGGCGCTCGGTCCCTACAAGGGCTTCATTAACTGTGATGCCGCGCTGCTGCTGTCCGACCTGCCGGAGCTGCTGCCGCCCGAAAAGATCGTGCTCGAAGTGCTCGAAACGGTCGAAGTCACGCCCGAGATTGTGGAGCGCTGCACCGAGCTGAAGCGTCACGGCTTCATGATCGCGCTCGATGACTTCACCCACGAGGTCGAACGCTGGCGCCCCCTGCTGCTGCTCACCGACATCGTCAAGGTCGACCTCCTGCAGCTCGACCGCCACGAACTATTGGCGACCACCAAGCTGCTGCAAAGCTTTCCTTTGCGCCTGCTGGCCGAAAAAGTGGACAGCCGCGAAATGGCCGACGTGTGCAAGAACCTCGGCTACGATTATTTTCAAGGCTACTATTTCGCCCGTCCGGCGATTCTCTCTGGACAGAAGCTGGGCCAGTCGCAGGCCGCGCTGATGCGTCTGCTGGCGCTGGTGCTGCAGGATGCCGAGACCAGCGAACTCGAAAATGCACTCAAGCAACAGCCCGGCCTGGCCTTCAATCTGCTGCGCCTGACCAACTCGGTCGCTACCGGCGTACGCATGAAAGTCACCTCGCTGCGTCATGCCATTACCGTACTCGGCCGGCGGCAGTTGCAACGCTGGCTGCAGCTCGTCATCTACACCAATCCAGACGGCAAGGAGTTTCCCAGTCCGTTGATGCACCTGGCGGCGACGCGCGGCCGCCTGATCGAGCTGCTGGCCGGACGCCTGCGGCCGAACGACCGCGACTTCGAAGGCCATGCCTTCCTTACCGGCATTATGTCGCTGATGCCAGCCCTGCTCGGCGTGCCCATGGAAAACGTGCTGCAAGGGCTGCCGCTCGAGAATCAGGTGGTCGAGGCACTGTTGAACAGGAGCGGCGACCTCGGCGCGCTGCTCGGTCTGGCCGAAAGCCTGGAGCAGCATGACGTAGCGAATGCCCGCCTGCTGAGTCAGCGCCTGGGCATCAGCGCCGGCACCGTCAACGCCAATCTTGCCCAGGCGCTCGCCTGGGCCGGCAATATCGGCGTGGAGATGAGCTAGCCAGTTGGCAGCGCTTCGCCGCACCGTGGACAAAGTATTGCCTTCGGACTGGGCGGTTTAACGCCGTTGCTTACTTCAAGGCCGACACTTCAGGACCATCACGCGCGGCATCACCACCGGCCGGCGAAAAACAAGTTGCCTTTGAGGCAGCCTGTTTGAGGTCGTGCTAAAGGAAGGTGGATTTACCGCTTCATTAAACTGCCGCGGTTGTAGTCCTTGTCGCCGGGCATAACGGTCCTGGAGCCGGGAAACCAGCCGCCCTGGGCATCAATCGGGCGCACCTTGTTCTCTGGATACTGCTCGGCCAGCTTCTTGGCTTCAGCGGCCTTGGCGGTATCGACGTACTCCCACTTACCGGTCGGATAGAGGTGCACCTTCTCGCCCTTGACCGTCGTCGCCTCGACCGGCGTGCGATCCAGATTGTCCGTCTGCGCCTGCGCCGCGCTCGCGAACAGCGCCGCAACTATAAGAATCTTCTTCACAACACTTCCCCGTTTCCGTCAAAGAAAAAGGCGGTTCGCAATGAACCGCCTTTGAGTTGAGTGCTTACAGCTTCTGCTCTACCCAGGCCTGCACCGAAGCCAGTGCAGCGGGCAGCGCCGTGGCATCGGTGCCGCCGGCCTGCGCCATGTCGGGACGGCCGCCGCCCTTGCCGCCGACCTGCTGGGCGACGAAGTTGACCAGCTCGCCGGCCTTGACCTTGGCGGTCAGGTCGGCCGTCACGCCAGCGATCAGGCTGACCTTGCCGTCATTGACGGCGGAGAGCAGGATCACCGCGCTCTTCAGCTTGTCCTTCAACTTGTCCATGGTCTCGCGCAGCGCAGTTGCATCGGCGCCTTCCATGCTGGCGGCGAGCACCTTGGCGCCCTTGATATCCGCAGCCTGATTGGCGAGGTCGTCACCTTGCGAGGCGGCGAGCTTGGACTTGAGGCGGGCGAGTTCTTTTTCGAGGTTCTTGACGTTGTCGAGAATCTGGCCGATACGGGCGGCAGCCTCAACCGGTTGCGCCTTGACCTGCGCGCTGATCGCATCCAGCGTGGCGAGTTGCGACTGCACAAACGCCATCGCCTTCATGCCCGTGGTCGCTTCGATACGGCGCACGCCGGCAGCAACGCCGCCTTCGGACAGGATCTTGAAGAAGCCGATATCGCCGGTGCGCTGCACGTGGGTACCGCCGCACAGTTCCTTGGAGGAGCCGATGGTCAGTACGCGCACTTCATCGCCGTACTTCTCGCCGAACAGCATCATGGCGCCAGACTTCTGCGCGTCGTCGATGCCCATCAGTTCGGCCTGGGTTGCGGCATTGGCAACGATCTCGGCATTGACGATGGTCTCGATGCGGCGGATCTCGTCTTCCGTCACCGGCTGATTGTGGGCAAAGTCGAAGCGCGTCTTGTCCGCGTCGACCAACGAGCCCTTCTGCTGCACATGCGAACCGAGCACTTCGCGCAGGGCCTTGTGCATCAGGTGAGTGACCGAGTGGTTGCGGGCAGTGGCGGCGCGCGCGGCGACATCGACACGGGCCTGCACTTCGCTACCAACGGTCAGCTTGCCGGTGCTGAGCGTACCGTGATGACCGAATACGGCCGCCTGAATCTTCAGCGTATCTTCGACGCTGAAGATGCCGCTCGTGCTCTTCAAAGCCCCTTGGTCGCCGACCTGACCGCCGGATTCAGCGTAGAAAGGCGTGTCGTCGAGCACCACCACGCCGGTATCGCCCTCGACCAGTTCATTGACCGGCGCACCGTCCTTGTAGAGGGCCAGCACCTTGGCCTGGGTTTCCAGCTTTTCGTAGCCGTGGAAGTGGGTTTCCGGACCGCGGTATTCCAGCGCGGCACTCATCTTGAACTTGCCGGCGGCGCGCGCCTGTTCCTTCTGGCGCGCCATGGCCGCATCGAAGGCGGCGCTGTCCACCGTTACCTCGCGTTCGCGGCAGATGTCGGCGGTCAGGTCGAGCGGGAAGCCATAGGTGTCGTGCAGCTTGAAGGCGGTCTCGCCGTTGAAAACCTTGCTGCCGGCCTTTTCCAGATCGGCAAGTTCGGCTTCGAGAATGGCCATGCCGTTCTCGATGGTGGCGAAGAAGCGATCCTCTTCCAGCTTGAGAATATCGGTGACTTTCTTTTGCTCGCTCTTGAGTTCGGGATAGGCGTCGCCCATCTGCGCGACCAGATCCGGCACCATCTTATGGAAGAAGGCGGCGCGGGCGCCCAGCTTGTAGCCGTGGCGGATGGCGCGGCGGATGATACGGCGCAGAACGTAGCCGCGGCCTTCGTTGCCCGGAATCACGCCATCGGCGATCAGGAAGGAACAGGCGCGGATGTGGTCGGCCAGTACTTTCAGCGACGGGCTGTCCATGTCGCTGTCGCTGGTTTCACGCGCGGCGGCCTTGATCAGCGCCTGGAAGATATCGATCTCGTAGTTCGCATGCACGCCCTGCAGCACGGCGGTGATGCGCTCCATGCCCATGCCGGTGTCGACCGAGGGCTTGGGCAGTTTGTGCATCACGCCCGCTTCGTCGCGGTTGAACTGCATGAACACGTTGTTCCAGATTTCGATGTAGCGGTCGCCGTCTTCCTCCGGCGATCCCGGCGGGCCGCCCCAGTACTTGTCGCCGTGGTCGTAGAAGATTTCGGTGCAGGGGCCGCAGGGGCCGGTGTCGCCCATCATCCAGAAGTTGTCGCTCTGGTAGCGGCCGCCCTTGTTGTCGCCGATGCGCACGATGCGCTCGGCCGGCACGCCGATGATCTTGTTCCAGATGTCGTAGGCTTCGTCGTCCTCGGCATACACGGTGACCCAGAGCCTGTCCTTCGGCAGCTTGAACTCCTCCGTCAACAGCTCCCAGGCAAACTTGATCGCATCTTCCTTGAAGTAATCGCCGAAGCTGAAGTTGCCTAGCATCTCGAAGAAGGTGTGATGGCGTGCGGTGTAGCCGACGTTTTCCAGGTCGTTGTGCTTGCCGCCGGCGCGCACGCACTTCTGCGCCGTGGTGGCGCGGTTGTAGGCGCGCTTGTCGAAGCCGAGGAACACGTCCTTGAACTGGTTCATCCCGGCGTTGGTGAACAGCAGGGTCGGATCGTCATGCGGAACGAGGGAGCTGGACGCGACGATCTGATGGCCCTTGGAGGCGAAGAAGTCGAGGAATTTCTGGCGAATCTCTGCGCTTTTCATGGAGGAACAGCAGGCAAATGGAATAAAGGTTGGATTTTACGCGATCCGGCCCCGGAAAGGCAGGCCCGCCAAGTGTTTAAGGCGGCGTCGAACACCCAGCAAAAAGCCCGCCGAAGCGGGCTTTTTACTTGGCAGGACCAGGTCTCAACCGCGGCGGTCGTTCATCCCGTTGTGGTTGTAGTCGTGTTGCCGGTCATGCTTCTGCTTGGCGATGTGCCGGCTCTGGACGCGCTCGGCCTGCCGCATGCGCTCCCGTTCCTTGTGGGTCACGGTGCCGTCGGCAGCCGCCTTGCTTTCCATGGTGTCGATATGCGCCTGGCCTTTTTCAAGGCGCGCGGCCTCCTTGTTGGTCAGGCTGCCGGACTGTTCGCCCTGCTGAATACGCTGTTCCTGGCGCTGTTCACGCTGATCGATATGCGGGGTCGCCGTCTGGGCAAGCACGGGCAGGGTCGCGGTGGCAATCATTGCGGCGAATGCAAGCTTCATCTTCATGGATGTCTCCTCTTGGCGTTTTTAGGATTATGGGCAAGCCCATGGAGCGACTAACGCTGCCGTCTCATCGCCCGCCGACATCAGATTTGTAAGCCTTCGTGAAAGTGCTTACAAATCCGCTGATTCAATGCCAATGCCCATGTGGACGATGGCCGCCGTCGTAACCACGGCGGTAATAGATGCCGCCGAAATAGACCGGCGCCGGACGCACATAGACGGCTGGCGGCGGTACATAGGCCGGCGCGTAGCCATAAGTGGGTGCCGGCGCAGGGTATGGACCGAGATCGTCATAGGTCGGATAGACCGCGCAACCGGTCAGAGCGAGCAGAAGGATGCAACTGGAAAAGGCAATCGGTTTCATGGCTGTGGCTGCTGCTGAAGTGGACATCCCCCACTTCGATTAACGCAGCTCGACGGCTAAACGCCGACCGCCAAATGTAAAGCCGCGTTACACGCGGAACAGGTCCGGGCGATCGCTGAAGACTGCGCTGACGCCGAGCGCGAACAAGGCCTCGGCTTCGTCGGGCCGATTCACCGTGTAACAGGCGAGCGGAATGCCGGCGCCAATCACCGCCCTGGCCAGATCATGATCGAGCGTGCGCGCTGCAGTGTGCAAGGCGTTGCAATCGTGCGCCTTGAGGCGCTGCAACCAGTCGGCGGGAATCGTCTCGACCAGCAAGGCGCGCGGCAGCTCCGGCGCCAACTCACGTGCCGCCGCCAGCGCCGTCGGCGCAAACGACGACAACAGTAGCCCGGCCCGCGGCA
>DATMTO010000113.1:0-3008 GCA_035564055.1 Rhodocyclaceae bacterium
CCCGGTCTCAGCGGCCGTGGCTGTCGGTGTAGGCCAGCAGGGCCAGGAAGCGGGCGCGCTTGATAGCGGTGGCCAGCTGACGCTGATAACGAGCTTTGGTACCGGTGATGCGGCTTGGAACGATTTTGCCGGTCTCGGATACGTAGGCTTTCAGAGTGTTGAGATCTTTGTAATCGATCTCCTTCACGTCTTCAGCGGTGAAGCGGCAGAATTTACGACGACGGAAGAAACGTGCCATTTGATAGGCTCCTTAAAAGGTCCGTGGATTACTCGTCAGCGTTATCGCTGTTGTCGCTGTCGCTATCGCTGTCATCGCCATCGGCGCTGCCATCGTGCTCAGGACGTTCGCGACGCTCACGGCGCTCACTGCGGTTTTCTTCAGCCTTGAGCATCTCGGACTGGCCGGTAACGGCTTCGTCGCGACGGATGACCAGGTTACGGATCACAGCATCGTTGTAGCGGAAGTTGTCTTCCAGCTCGGCCAGGGCCTTGCCAGTGCACTCAACGTTCAGCATCACGTAGTGAGCCTTGTGAACATTGTTGATTGCGTAGGCCAGTTGACGACGGCCCCAGTCTTCCAGACGGTGGATTTTGCCGCCGTCTTCTTCGATCAGCTTGGTGTAACGCTCAACCATGCCGCCGACTTGCTCGCTTTGATCCGGGTGGACCAAAAAGATGATTTCGTAATGACGCATGAATGCTCCTTACGGGTTGTAGCCTGCCGCTCAAAAACGGTCAGACAAGGAGTGAATGACACTTATGGACTTGCCGGCGCGGGGCACATGCGTGCCTGCCGTCACAGCAAGGGGCGCAATTGTAGAGAAGGGACTGAAGAGGTGCAAGGCAATTGGTGATTATTTGAACAGTTCATTCACTTTACCAATCTGCACCTTTGCGCAGAACCAATGTGGGAGCGGGCTTGCTCGCGAATGCGGCATCACATCCAACATTTTTGCTGAATGACACACCGCTTTCGCGAGCAAGCCCGCTCCCACATTTGAATCGGCGTAAGGCTTAAGGCTTCTTGGCAGCCGCCTTGGCCTTGGCCCCGCGCTGGCGCTGGGCCTCGAACAGGCACACACCGGTCGCAACCGATACGTTGAGGCTGCTGACGCTACCGGCCATCGGCAGGTTCACCAGGTAGTCGCAGTGCTCACGGGTCAGGCGACGCATGCCTTTGCCTTCGGCCCCCATGATCAGGATGGTCGGGCCGGTCAGGTCCTGGTCATAGATGCTGACCTCGGCCTCACCCGCCGTGCCGACAACCCACAGACCACGCTGCTGAAGTTTTTCCAGGGTACGCGCAAGGTTGGTCACGGCCACCAGCGGAATCACTTCCGCCGCGCCGCAAGCCACTTTACGCACGACCGGCGTCAGGGTGGCCGACTTGTCTTTCGGCACGATGACCGCCAGCGCACCGGCAGCGTCTGCCGAGCGCAGGCAGGCGCCGAGGTTGTGCGGATCGGTCACGCCGTCGAGCACCAGCAGCAGCGGCACGGTGCCGGCCTCCTCCAGGCCTTCGAGCAGCTCGTCGAGCGAACGGACCTGCGCAATGGGCTCGACCCGCGCGACCACGCCCTGGTGGCCATGGCTGCCGCTGAGCTTGGCCAGCCGCAGCCCGTCGGCCTCGACCAGCCGCACGCCGGCCTCCTGCGCGCGGGCGATGAACTGTTTCATGCGCGCATCGCGCCGGCTGGTGTCGAACATCACTTCGAGCACCGATTTCGGCGCGGTCTTGATGCGCACGCCCACGGCATGGAAGCCGAAGATCACTTTGGGGGAAGACATCCCCCGATTATCGAGGCCTGCGCGCCCGTCCTTCAGGCGATCGGCAATCCGCTGTGCGCGCGGGTGCGTTCGTCGTGCAGCTGCTGCACCGCCAGCGCATTCGGATGCACCCGTGCGCTGTTGCCGGCGCTTTCCAGGTACTGGCAGGCGGCATGGCCTTCAGCGGCCTTTTCGTAGCGCGCGACCCAGGCATCGCGCAGCGGCAGCTTCTCGGGCGACACGGGCCATACACCCGGCTGCGGCCGCAGGTGCTCGCCGATGCCGATGCGCCAGGGCTTGGCGCTCAGGCGGGCGCGAAAGCAGTTCTGGTTGCGGCACATGCGCGCATAGACCTTGTCGACGCCCAGCGCATGGAAGCAGTCGGCCACCGCCATGTCGGCCGGGCTGAAGACGTCGTGCATTGCCAGCACGCGAAAGCCGGCCGGCGTGCGGTAGAGACGCAGGTGCCAGTCGGGGTGTTGGTGGACGAAGCGCCCGATGCGCTCGGCCGCGCGCTTTTCGGGCGCCGGGTTGCCGCTGGCTTCGCCGCGCTTCCTGCGCAGGCCGATCTGGTAGGCCACGGCAAAGACCACGATGGCCGCGATCAGCCCGCCCAGCCAGGTCCTGGCGGTCCAACCGCCGACGATGCCGGCGATCAGCGCAGGCGCCAGCGCAAAGCCGAACACGCTGCCGCGCAGCGGTTCGTCGAAGTCGATGTCGACGAACAGCACGTCGGGCGTGTTGAGGCAGCGCGCGCCGTAGCTGTTGCGGGTGATGACGGTGTCGCCCTGCCGCTCGACGATCTCTTCGCGGATCGGCACGCCTTGGGCGCCGTTGTAGGCCGTCTTGCGTTCGCGGCGGCTGAGCTGTTCGCCCGCGGCGATGCGTTCGAACGCCTCTCGCGTGCGCTGGTCGGCATGCGCCTGCGCGGCGATCGGGCTCTCGTCGGACCAGCCGTAGCGCCGCACCGTGATCTGCTTGCCCGCCACCTGCTCCTGGATGCGGCCTTCGGCCCAGAACCGGGGAACGATCATGCCTGCAGCGAGGCCACCAGCACGGGCGTCGACTCGTTGAGCGCCATGCGCCCGGCCTCGATGGTGATGCGGCGCTCGCACTGGGCCGCAATGCCGCGGTCGTGGGTGACCAGCACGAGCGTGGTGCCGAGCTCGCGGTTGAGGTCGAACATCAGCCGCATGACCTGCTCGCCGGTCGCGAAGTCGAGGCTGCCGGTGGGCTCGTCG
>DATMTO010000114.1:0-9596 GCA_035564055.1 Rhodocyclaceae bacterium
ACTTTTACTGATCGAGTGTCGGTGCCTGAATATCCGACGGTTTGGCCGAGCGCTTTGCTTCGCGCTGAGCCTGTGCCACTTGACTCATCAACTGAGCGCAATTGGCGTCGCGTCCCGGTCCGGTTTCGATCAGCGCCAATACTGCGGCGAGCGGATTCAACACGCTCAGCGCCGCGGCTGCGCCGCCGCGCGCGAGCAGAGGCCCCGCCTCAAGCGAGTAGCGGGGTTTCGCGAACGGGCCTTGGATGTGGATTGGGGTGCGCGCCACGAAGATGGACTTCTCTTTGGGCTTGGCGACGAGGCGAAGGTCGAGCTGCTCCTGTCTGAAGTCGATCTGACCTTCGCCCTGAATATTGCTGATGGCCGTATCGAAAACCATGGAGCGACTGGTGGCGAGACCGTTCTTTACATCGAAGCTCGCGGCGGAGCAGCGATTGGGCAGGGTCTGATCGCCGAAGGCCAGATATTTGAGGATGCCCGTCCCGTTGAGGTTGATGGCTTCAAGCAGCAAGCCTGACAGTTCGCCGCCGGACATGGCCAGACTGGCCTCGCCATCTGCCGTGGCAAGCATGGCGGCGACCGTGTTGCCTTGGCCGCTAAGGCGGATCTGCGCGCCGACGGTGCCAATACCGGCGCGGGTCAGCTTGCCTTTGGGCAGAATCTTTTGCAGCTTGACGTTGCGGAGGTCGATATGCGCCTGGCTGGCAATCGGATCCTGGCGTGCATCCAGCTTCAGCGTCGCGGCAATCTTGCCGCCCGAAAAACCGAACTCCAGAGGATCCATCCGGAGCAGTCCGTTTTCGAGCAGCAAATGCATGCGCATGTCTTCGAGCGGCACTTCGCTCGGGCGCAGAATCTTGCCGGCAACCAGGGTGACATCGGCATTCATGGCCTTGAGCCGCTCAAGTCGGAACGGCTGGGAGGGCAGCAGCTTGCGCGGCTGATCGTCCGCACCGGTTGAGGGGAGCGGTTGCGCCGCCGAACCTTGGGGTTTTAGGCCGATCAGCGGCCCGAGGTCGGCGAGGTCAAGCAATTGGCTCTTGAGCGCCATTTTAAGAATGGGCGGTTCAGTTGCAGCGTAGCTGGCGGTGCCGTGAATGTCGCTTTTCCCGATGACACCATCGAAGTTCTCAAGTCGGTAGACCTTGCCATTGCGCTTGAGGTGGCCGTTAATTCGATAGGCCGGCGTGCTCGGTAGAACGACAGGAATGATGGGATAGAGCTGACTCAGATCCTTGCCCGCAAGCGCCAGTTTTGCGTCGATGACACCACCCTTGATGAGATCGGCGAGCGTACCGTCCAGCTTGATCGACGTGGCGCCGATTTTCGCCTCCAGCTTGGCGGGGAACAGGGTTGCCGAGTCCTGCAGACTGAGGATGCTTCCCGCAGCGGCAGTTGCGGATACCGGCGTGTGCTTGTATGTCCCCGACAGGGTGAACCGGGTCGGCAACACCGGGGCGGCCTCGTCGGTATTGATGCGCGCCTCCACAGCGGCGCCCAGAACAGGATCATCGTAGCGGATCAGACTGTTCCTGATGACTAGCTGGCGGATCAGGGGGAGTTGCGCGTTCCCGTCGTCGCGCTTGGACAATATCCAGTTGCGCTTGCCGTCAGCGCTGCGTTGCAGGTTGATTCGGGCGCCTTGCAGCGTCAGTTTGTCGAGCACAATGCGACCTTGCAGCAGCGCCGGCACGTCTACCGAGAGCACCACGGCATCTGCAGTCGCCATTTCCTGTGTGGCCGCCCAATCAGGATTGGCGAAGTGCACCTGGCGCAAGGTGACGTCGGTGATCCGGCCAAGGCTGACCTGCAGATCACCGTTGATGGCGAATGCCCGTCCGGTTTTCTCCGTCACATAATCATTGATGGGCTCACGCAGCATCTTCCACTGGAAGGCATAGACGAATGCCACCAAAGCCAGCGTCATGAGCGCAAGCCCGAACAGCAACCCGTCTCGGGTACTCGGTTTGGTAAAGCGTTGCATGCCGTCAGAATAGCGCCCGACCAAGGCAGTGTCGGTAGGCCGATTCCTGCATCAGGAGGATTCAACGCAAGCCGCCACCTGCAAGCTCGATTGGTTTTGCTTCCAGTACAATGCCGCCATGGATGAGGATTTCATGCGAATAGCCCTGGAGCTGGCGCGTACTGCCGGCAGCCTCGGCGAAGTACCGGTCGGTGCCATCGTCGTCAAGGACGGCGAAATCGTCGGGCGTGGCTACAACCAGCCCATCGGCAAACACGATCCGACCGCGCACGCTGAAGTCATGGCTTTGCGCGACGCGGCCCAGAGGCTGGGCAACTATCGTCTGCCCGGCTGCACCCTGTACGTGACACTTGAGCCGTGCGCCATGTGCAGCGGCGCCATCATGCATGCGCGTATCGCACGCGTCGTCTTTGGCGCCACTGATCCCAAGACCGGCGTCGCCGGCAGCGTGATCAATCTCTACACCGAAGAGCGCCTCAATCACCACGCCAATATCGAGGGTGGGGTACTGGCCGGCGAGTGCGGCGCCTTGCTGTCTTCTTTTTTTGCCGCCCGCCGCAGCAAAACCTTGACGGCATAAAGTCCATGCACATACGTATCAGCCTGCCTGCGCAGACGCTGGAACTCGTCGCCGCCGACGGCCTGCTGATCCGCCGCTATCCCGTATCTTCGGCCAGGAACGGGGCAGGGGAACTGCGTGGCAGCTATTGCACGCCGACCGGGCGGCACATCGTTCGCGCCAAGATCGGCGCGGGCATGCCCTTTGGTACGGTCTTCATCGGCCGGCGTCCGACCGGCGAAATCTGGAGTCCGGAACTCGACGCTGCCGAACCCGAGCGCGACTGGATGCTGAGTCGCATCCTGTGGCTGTCCGGCACCGAACGCGGCATCAACCGCCTCGATCGCGTCGATACCATGCGTCGCTACATTTACATTCACGGCTGTTCCGAGAACGCCCCGATGGGCGTGCCGCTATCGCACGGCTGCATCCGCATGCGCAATGCCGACGTGATCGAGTTGTTCGACCTGGTGCCGGTCTATACGCCGGTGAGCATTGTCCAGTTCTCGATTGAAGACAGTAATTGGAGCGAACTACAGACGGCGGCGCGGCCGGTCCGCGAAGCGGTGTTTGTCCGCGAGCAGCAGGTGCCGGAGGAACTCGAGTGGGACGGTTTCGATGCGCCCAGCCGCCACGTCATCGCGCGTAATGCGCAGGGTTTGCCGATCGGGACAGGCCGCCTGCTGCCGGACGGGCATATCGGCCGCATGTCGGTATTGCCGGACTGGCGCAGTCATGAAGTCGGCAGCGCGCTGTTCGAGCGCTTATTGCAACTGGCGAAGGCGGGCCGCATGGAGCGGCTGGAGCTGCATGCGCAAACGCATGCAGCCAGCTTCTACGCGCGCTACGGTTTTGTCGCAGAGGGCGGCGAGTTCCTGGAGGCCGGCATTCCACACATCCGCATGACGCGGGCATTGTGAGTGAGGCAATGAGCAAACCCTTCGCTCCCGCCTGTGAGCGCAATCGCGATCCGATTTTGGATGTCCTGAAGCCGCACTTCAACGAGCGCCATCGCGTTCTCGAGGTCGGCAGCGGCACCGGCCAGCATGCTGTCTATTTTGCCGCCGCCATGCCGCATCTGCGCTGGCAGACGTCGGAACGTCCTTCCTATCTGCCCGGCATCCAGCTCTGGCTGGACGAAGCCGGTTTGCCCAATACACCGCCGCCGCTGGTGCTGGACGTGAACGATGACTGGACTGCGCTGGGCCGGCGTTTCGATGCTGTGTTCACCGCCAACACCCTGCACATCATGGGCTGGCCGGAGGTCGAACGCCTGTTCGCGCAATTGCCGCAAGTGATGCTGGATCAGGCACTACTCGCCGTGTATGGTCCGTTCAATTATGCAGGCCGTTTCACCAGCGCCAGTAATGCGACTTTTGACGCCACGCTCAAGGCAGACAACCCGAAGCGTGGCCTGCGCGACTTTGAAGCGGTCAATGCGCTGGCCGAACAGGCTGGTCTGCAGCTGCTGGCCGATCATGCGATGCCCGCCAACAATCGGCTCATCCTGTGGCAACGCGGCTGAGCGTCTTTTTTCATCCCCATCTCCAGATGCCTTCCATACCGCTAGATCGTATTCTTCAGTCGCAGGGTTTCGGCACCCGCAAGTACTGCCGCCAGTTGATCGAGGACGGCGAGGTCAGTGTCGGCGGCAAGGTCGTCGACAACTACCGCACCGCCTTCGACCCCAATGGCCTGGAGTTTTCGCTGTTCGACGAAGTCTGGCGCTACCGTGCGCATGTCTATATCGCCATGAACAAGCCGGCCGGGCACGAGTGCTCGCTCAAGCCCAGCCACCATCCGCCGGTGATCGACCTTCTGCCGGAGCAGATGCGCTGGCGCGAGGTGCAACCGGTTGGCCGCCTCGATCACGACACGACCGGCCTGCTGCTGCTCTCCGACGACGGCGCCTTCATTCATGCGCAAAGTTCGCCCAAGCGCCATGTGCCCAAGCTTTACGTTGCGACGACGCATGCGCCGATCAACAACGAACTGCTGCAGGCGCTGCGCAGCGGCGTGCAGCTGCATGACGAACCAGCGCCGCTGGCCGCGACTCATTGCCGACAACTGGGCGAGCATGAGTTGGAAATAGCGCTGGAGCAGGGCAAGTACCATCAGGTCAAACGCATGCTGGCAGCTGCCGGAAATCACTGCACCGCGTTACGCCGCGTCGCCATTGGCGGCTTGACGCTCGAATCGCTGGGGCTGGCCGAAGGCGAGTGGATGTTTCTCGAAGCGGAAGAGCTCGCGCGCCTGAACGCGGGCAGCGTCGGCAGCTAGACTGTTTTCTGGCGCGACAGATCAAGTGCGCGCCATAAATACCAGCTCGCAGTCGAGCGATACGGCGCCCAAGGTGCGCCGATCTCCGTCAGCTCTTTGGGCTTGGGCTGGCGTTCCAGACCCTTCAACACCTTCCACCCTTCACGTACGCCGAAATCGTCGATGGGCAGGACGTCGGGACGCAGCAGGGTAAACATCAGCAGCATTTCCACGGTCCAACGTCCGACGCCGCGCAAGCCGGTCAGACGCACGATCAACTCCTCGTCGCTCAACTGATCGGCCTCAGCCCGGGTCGGCACGATGCCCACCAGCGTTGCTTCTGCAATGCCACGCAGGGTGGCGGTTTTGGCGGCCGAGAAACCGCAGGCGCGCATGGTCGATTCATCCAGCGCCAGTACCGCGGCCGGTTCCGGAAACGTTCCTTCCGGAAAATGGGCGAGGAAGCGCCTCAGAATCGCATCGGCGGCGCGGCCGTGAATTTGCTGGTAGGCGATGGCGCGCATCAACGCTTCGTAGGGCGAACGTTGAGCTCGCTCATTGGTGCGTTCCGGATCGCCGGCCAGACCGCAGGCGCCGACCTTGCAGATCAGCCCGAACCAGGCCGGGTCGCTGGCGACCAGATGCTCGTTGGCCGGCGTGCGCAAGGCCGCCGGCAACTGCGGCCGGTGCTCGCGTTGCAGCAAGGCCTGCTTGCGTTCGAGACCCCAGCGATAGCCCGACAGCGTGCCGTCGCTGCGCAATACCCGGTGGCAGGGGATCGCTACCGCCAGCGTGTTGGCGGCGCAGGCGCCGGCGACGGCACGGACGGATTGAGGAAGCCCGAGGTGCGCGGCCACGTCGCTGTAGCTCACGATGCTGCCGGCCGGGATCGTGCGCAACGCCTGCCACACACGCTGTTGAAAGGCGGTGCCGCGGATGTCCAGCGGCAGATCGAGGCCGATCGCCGGCGTCTCGACGAAGCCGACGACCTGAGCAATCCAGGTATCGAAATCGCGGTCGTCGCCGATCAGCTCGGCCTTGGGGAAGCGGTCCTGCAGTTCGCGCAATAAAACCTCGGGGTCGTCGGCGATGGCGATGTGACAGATGCCCTTGGCGGTGGCGGCCACGAGTATGGCGCCCAGGCTGCACTGGCCGATGGCGAAACGGATGGTCTCTGATTTGCCGCCTTGCCGGTAACGGCTCGGGGCCATGCCCAGCATCTCGGTGCTCTTGTCGTAGAAGGTCGTGCTGGAGTCGAAGCCGCTGGCATAGATGGCTTCGGTGACCGATGCGCCGTTCGCCAATTTTTTCTGCAGCTGCTTGGCGCGGTGTGCCTGCGCATACGCCTTGGGCGTAACGCCGGTAGTGGCCTTGAACAGGCGATGGAAGTGGTATTGGCTGAGTCCGGCGGCCGCAGCCAGCGCAGCAAGGGAAGGCGGCGTTTCAGCGGCCAGTATGCGACGACAGGCCGCCGCGACCAGTTCGGCAGTGGGATCAATAGCGTTCATGGCCGAATTGTGAGGAAGGCCGGGCCGATCCGCATCCGGATTCTTGCGCTGTCCGGCGCTTACACGTCCTTGCCGTTGTAGAAGTTGTGCTTGAGCTGGCCGAGATCCACATCGTCAAGGCAGCGCGCGTTGACGGCCGCCATTGGCGCGCCGTCGGGCATGTTGCCGTAGGCGAACGTGGTCACGCCGCAGACCGGGCAGAACTTGTGGTGAATTGCGTGCTTGTTGAAGGTGTAGCTGGTCAGCGCATCTTCCGGCGTTTTCAGCGTCAGCGCGCTGCGCGGCACGAACCAGAGCTGGGTGCCCTTGCGCCGGCAGATCGAGCAGTTGCATTCCATCACCGACTCAAGCTGCCCTTCGACTTCAAAAGCGGTCTTGCCGCAGTGGCAGCTGCCTTGATATTTCATGACGATCTCCTCAGGGGTCAGGTCGGCAAACTCAATTTTCGTAAGGCAGCTCGAGGAAACGTAGCGTCGGACCGTTCGGGCTACCCAGATGCACCTCGCCGGCTTCGACCGTGCTGGCTTGCAAGACCACCAGTGCTTCGCTGGCGTTCGCATCGGTCTGGGCGCTGAGCACCACATTGCCGCAGCTTTGCGCGCCGGTTTCGGGAGCATACAGATCGGCACCTGCGCTGGTTACGGCATCGACGGCGACCCGATACATGCGGCGCTTGATCTTGCCGAGGTACTGGGTGCGCGCGACGATTTCCTGGCCGGGATAGCAACCTTTCTTGAAACTCACACCCCCGACGGCTTCGAAGTTCACCATCTGCGGGATGAATTGTTCCTGCGTGGCGGCGACAATGCGCGGCAAACCGTCAGCGATATCGCGCAAGCGCCAGGCATTGAGGCCGGCCGGCGTGGCGTGTTGCTTGAGCACCGGCCAGGCGGCCTTCGCGGCGGCAAGGTCGAGCGCGAGAATGTAACGATTCGCCGCCACACCGACGACCTGGCCACCTTCGATGGCGGCAATCTGATTGATGCCGGGCGGCGTGCCCATCCCCAGCACAGCCAGCGCTGCGGGGGCCTGCGGGCCGGCCAGGCCGACCAGCACCCGTGCGGTTTCGCCATCAGCACCGTTGTATAGCTTGGCCTTGCTGCGCAGAATGTACATCGATAACTTCTTCTGCATGGCCGGCTGGATGTCGGCAGAAGTCTGCAGCCACAGGTCGGCGCCTTCGTGCCAAATCAGGAAGGTGGCGAGCAGGCGGCCCTTGGGCGTGCAAAAGCCGGCATAGCGAACGCCATCGGCGGCAATGCCGGTGACGTCGTTGGTCATCAGATTGTGCAGGAAGGCGGCGTTGTCCTCGCCGCTGGCCCGTATCAGGGCGCTGTCGACGAGCGGAACCACGATGCTGGCGGCCCGGGCTTCGTCGGCCAGATGTCCGCAGTGTTCGAAGTCTGCCGCAAAGCCTTGTTGCAGCAGAAAGTCATTCCATTCCTGATTCATTGTTGTCTGGCTCGATGAGGGGTTCGGCTATTATATCTGGCTGTGCCACCGGCCTTTTCAAGCCTGCCCAACCTTGATGCGTTTCCTCAAACGATTGTTTCTGCTCTGCCTGCTGGTGCTGATCGCCGCAGGCGGCGTCCTCTACTGGTTTGCGACCACGCCGTTGCCCTTGCGTTCCAGCCCGCTGGATTTCACCATCGAATCCGGCATGAGTCTCAAAAAAGCGTCAAGTGCCATGCAGGACGCCGGCCTCGGCTTTCAGGACTGGCAGTTCCACCTGTTTGCACGCATCCTGCGTCAATCGGCGGCGATCAAGGCCGGCAGCTACGAAGTGGAGCAGGGCGTGACGCCCTGGCAGCTGCTGCAGAAGCTCACCCGTGGCGACGTCAGCCAGGCCGACATTACCCTGGTTGAAGGCAAGACCTTCCGCCAGTTCCGTGCCTTGCTCGACGCCAATCCCGACCTCAAGCACGACACCACCGGGCTCAGCGACGCCGAAGTCCTGCAGCGCATCGGCGCAAGCGAGGCGCACCCGGAAGGCATGTTCATGCCGGACACTTATCTGTTCAGCAAGCACAGCAGCGATGTGGAGGTGCTGCGGCGCGCCTACAAGGCCATGCAGGGGCGCTTTGCGCTCGAATGGGACCGCCGCGCCCCCGATCTGCCGTACAAGACGCCGTACGAGGCGCTGATCATGGCCTCCATCGTCGAGAAGGAGACCGGCAACCCGGCCGACCGGCCCATGGTCGCTTCGGTCTTCGTCAATCGCCTGCGCGCCGGCATGCTGCTGCAAACCGACCCCAGCGTGATCTACGGCATCGGCGAGACCTACGACGGCAATATCCGCAAGCATCACCTGACCACGGATACGCCTTACAACACCTACACGCGTAGCGGCTTGCCGCCTACGCCGATTGCCATGCCGGGGCTGGCCTCGATCCGGGCGGCCTTGAATCCGCCACGAAGCGACAAATACTATTTCGTTGCCCGCGGCGATGGCAGCAGCGAGTTTTCGCGTACCCTCGACGAGCACAATCGGGCGGTCCAGAAATACATCTTCAAGCGGGGCAATTGAATGGCCACAGCACTACCAAAGGGCAAGTTCATCACCTTCGAGGGCGTCGATGGCGCGGGGAAAAGCTCCCAGCACGTCTGGGCCGTCGAGCATCTGCGCGGACGCGGCATGGAGGTTGTGTCCACGCGCGAGCCGGGCGGCACGCCCCTGGGCGAGAAGTTGCGTGGCCTGCTCCTAGCCGAACCGATGCATCTGGAAACCGAGGCGCTGCTGATGTTTGCCGCGCGGCGCGAGCATATCGAGCAGGTGATCCGTCCGGCGCTGGCCCGCGGCGCCTGGGTGTTGTCTGATCGCTTCACCGATGCGAGCTTCGCCTATCAGGGCGGTGGCAGAGGGCTGGATGTCAAAAAACTTCAGCAGCTCGAGCACTGGGTGCAGGGCGAGGGCGCCGCTGCATTGCAGCCCGACCGTACCTTCATCTTTGACATTCCCATTGCCGAAGCACAGCAGCGACAAGCTCAGCGCCAGAACGGCGGCAACGGCCCCGCACCTGATCGCTTCGAACAAGAGAAGCTGGACTTCCACGAGCGCGTACGTGCCGCCTACCTGGCGCGTGCGCGCCAATTTCCAGAGCGGATTCGCGTGATCGATGCCCGCCAAGGCATGATTGAGATTAACAAACTACTTGAGAAAGAAATTGCAAGTATCTGTTAATAAAATACATGTTTGGAACGTTCCAGTCTGGCAAGGCTTGCTGGAGCGCATCGACTCGCTCTCGCACGGTCTGCTGCTTACCGGCCCGGCCGGTATCGGCAAGGT
>DATMTO010000115.1:0-18096 GCA_035564055.1 Rhodocyclaceae bacterium
ATGATCAGGATCATGTCGATCTTGTCCATCACGTGGTCCAGGTAGCTCAGTGGGGTGGCAGGGTTGAACACCAGGCCGGCCTTGCAGCCGTTGTCACGGATCAGTTGCAGCGAACGGTCGATATGGTCGGACGCTTCCGGATGAAAAGTGATGACGTTAGCGCCGGCCTTCGCGAAGTCCGGAATGATGCGATCGACGGGCTTGACCATCAGGTGCACGTCGATCGGTGCGGTGGTATGCGGACGAATCGCCTCGCACACCATGGGACCGATGGTCAGGTTAGGGACATAGTGGTTGTCCATCACATCAAAGTGAATCCAGTCGGCGCCGGCCGCGACGACGTTCCGCACCTCTTCGCCGAGCTTGGAAAAGTCGGCGGAAAGCAGGCTGGGGGCAATGCGATGGGACATGATGGCGTTCCGCTTCTGGGCAAAACGCAATTTTAGCGCGATACCCTTCCCGCCCCAACCCTCCCCGCAGAAGGCAGTTGGACTGAAGCGGCCTTTCATTACAGCGTCATGGTTGCAGGCCGGCCCAAATTCGTGTGGAATGCCGGGATGGCTGAAAGCAAGAAATACGACATTCAGGTCGTGGTCGAAACCGAATACCTGCCCGAGCAGTCCGACGTGGCGGCCGATCGTTTCGTCTTCGCCTATCACATCACGATTCGCAATATCGGCACCGTGCCGGCACAGCTGATCTCGCGCCACTGGGTCATCACCGACGCCGACGGCGACGTCCAGGAGGTCAAGGGGCTGGGCGTGGTCGGGCACCAGCCGTTGCTGGCGCCGAATCAGGAATTCGAATACACCAGTGGCTGCGCCCTGACGACAGCCGTCGGCACCATGCGCGGCACCTATCAGATGACGGCCGAGGACGGCACCCAGTTCGAGGCCGAGATTCCGGAGTTCGTGCTGTCGATGCCGCGCGTATTGCACTGAGAACACCGTGTTCCGATAAAAAAAGCCCCGCACTGCGGGGCTTTTTACTTTGGCGACCTACGCGTGAGTCAGCTCCGGTAATCGGCATTGATCTTCACGTAATCGTAGGAGAAATCACAGGACCAGATCGTGGTTTCGGCGTTACCGCGGCCGAGATCGATGCGAATCGTGATTTCCGCCGCCTTCATGATGCGCGAGCCGGTGGCTTCTTCATAACTGGCGGCACGGCCGCCATGCTCGGACACGAGCGCCTCTTCACCGTTCGAGGACAGCCAGATTTTCGTCTTGCTCACGTCGAGATCGGAAATGCCGGCATAGCCGATCGCGGCCTGGATGCGACCCAGATTGGGATCGGAAGCGAAGAAGGCGGTCTTGACCAGCGGTGAATGACCGATGGCGTAGCCGACCATGCGGCACTCCTCGGTATTCTTGCCGCCGCCGACCTGGATGCTGATGAACTTGGTGGCGCCTTCGCCGTCGCGCACGATGGCCTGCGCCAGCTCGCGCGCCACACCGATCAGCTGTTGCTTGAGTTCACTCCACTGCGCATGCTTTTCATCGACGCTCACGCCGGCCGCGCCGGTGGCGATCATGATGAAGGAGTCGTTGGTCGAGGTATCGCCGTCGACGGTGATGCAGTTGAAGCTCTGGTCGGCAGTTTCCTTTACCAATTGCTCAAGCAACGGCGCCGGAATGCCGGCGTCGGTGGCGAGGAAGCCCAGCATGGTCGCCATGTTCGGGCGGATCATGCCGGCACCCTTGGAGATGCCGGTAATGGTGACGGTCTTGCCGTCGATCTTGAGCTGGCGCGACGCGGCCTTGTGGACGGTGTCGGTGGTCATGATGCCTTGCGCTGCGTCATGCCAGCCGTCGGCCTTGAGATTGGCCTGCGCCTTGGGCAGGCCGGCGATGACGCGATCGGCCGGCAGCAGCTCGAGGATCACGCCGGTGGAGAACGGCAGCACCTGACGCGCCTCGATGCCCAGCAGCTTGGCCGCGGCATCACAGGTCGCCTGCGCGGCCTGCATGCCCGGTTCGCCGGTGCCAGCGTTGGCGATGCCGGTGTTGATAACCAAGGCGCGAATGTCCTTGCCGGTCGCCAGGTGGCTGCGGCACAGCGTCACGGGTGCGGCACAGAAGCGGTTCTGCGTGAACACGCCGGCGGCCACACTGCCCGGCGCCAGTTCGATCAGGGTCAGATCCTTGCGGTTCTTCTTGCGCACCTCGGCTTCGGTGACACCCAGTCGCACGCCGCCGACGACATGAAGTTGATCGGGGGTGCTGGGGCTGTAATTGACAGGCATCGATAATCCTTAAACTAAAAATCCCGGACGAGAAATATTTCTCGTCCGCTTATTTTTCGGAAAAAACAAGTTTCCACAGACTGCGGACGGCGGCGATATGCGCGGCCACCTCGGCCGGCGGCACGCGCGGCCGGTCGCCGTTGAGACGCAAGGCATGCTGACGGCGGCGGTATTCGCGATAAGCCTCGCGCACCTCGTCAGCCAGCCCGGCCGGAATCAGGCCAAGCTCGGCCGCAATCTTCAGGAGCGCAATGCTACCGAGATTGCCGGTCAATTCGGCAAACTCGTGCGCATGGGCCAGGATCAGATACTGGACGATGAACTCGACGTCGATCAGGCCGCCCGGATCGTGCTTGATGTCGAAGACCTCCTTGCCAAGTCCTTTACTGGCATGCGTATCGAGCATTTTCTGGCGCATGCCGAGCACCTCGGCGCGCAATACCTCGCGATCGCGCGGCGTACGCAGGATCTCGATGCGCGTCTGCTCGAAGGCTTCGCCGATACGCTTGTTGCCGGCGGCGAAACGGGCGCGCGTCAGCGCCTGGTGTTCCCAGATCCAGGCTGACTCCTGCTGGTATTTGCGGAACGCCTCCATCGAGCTGACCACCAGGCCGCTCTCGCCATTGGGCCGCAGGCGTAGATCGGTTTCGAACAGATGCCCGGCCGGCGTTTGCGCCGACAGCCAGGTATTCACGCGGGTACCGAGGCGCGAGTAGATCTCACCCGCATTCGGCGCCTCATCGTCGAAAAGAAAGACCAGATCGAGGTCGGACGAGTAGCCCAGCTCTTTGCCGCCGAGCTTGCCGTAGGCGATCACGGCAAACTGCGGATCGTCGCGATGACGGGTCAGGAGCTTTTTCCAGACCAGACGCACCGCCTCTTCAAGCATGATGTCGGCTAGCGCCGAGAGATGGTCGGAAAGCTTCTCGACCGTGTACAGGCCGGACAGATCCTGCGTCAGCACGCGGAATACCTGCGCGTGGTGGGCCTCGCGCATCAGATCCATCTGGCGCTCGGTGTCTGGCTCGACGTCATCGAGCATGCGCGTCAGTTCGGCATGAAAGGCCTGCCAGTCGGGCTTCAGCTCCATCAGGCGCGGATCGAGCAGTTCGTCGAGCAGGATGGGATGGTCGCGAAGATATTGCGCCGCCCAGCTGGCGCTGCCGATCACCTGCGCTACCTTCTCCAGCGCCTGCGGGTACTGTTCCAGCAGGGCCAGATAGGCGCTGCGGCGCGAGATCACTTCGAGCAGGTCGAGGCCGCGTGCCAGCGTCGCATCGGGATCGGCCGTCGTGGTCGCCACTTCGACCAGCCGCGGCACCAGCACATCGATGCGGGCGCGTCCGTCTGTCGAAAGCTGCTGGTAGCGGCTGCTTTTCTTCATCTGCGCCAGACGCTGGGCGGCCGCCTCCGCGTCCTTGTAGCCCAGCGCAGCCAGACGATTGCCGCACACGCCATCGTCGGCGGCGGTTTGCCAGACCGCGTCGAGCGAATGCTCCTCGCGGTTGGGATCGTCGAACACCGCATGGAAATGGCGCGATACTAGGGTGCGGTAGTCGTCGAGGCAGACCAGCAGGGCAGCATAGTCAGGGAGGCCCATGCTCGCGGCGACGGTCGCCTGATCCTCGCTGCGCGCGGGCAGATTGTGCGTCTGCGCGTCGTCGAGATACTGCAGCCGATGCTCGACCTTGCGCAGGAAGGCGTAGGCCTCGGTCAGGCTGGCGCAGACGTCGCTCGGCAGCAGGCCGCGCTCGGCCAGACGCGCGAGCACCTGGCAGGTCGGTTTGACCTGCAGACTCTGGTCGCGGCCACCGCGGATCAGCTGGAACACCTGGGCGATGAATTCGATCTCACGGATGCCGCCCGGCCCCAGCTTGACGTTGTCGGCCATATCCTTGCGCTCGACCTCGCGGCGGATCTGCGCATGCAGCTCGCGCATCGCGTTGATGGTGCCGTAGTCGAGATACTTGCGGAACACGAAAGGCCGCCGGATCGCCTCCAGTTCGTCAAGGCACGTGCCCGACAAGGGTCGCGCCTTGATCCAGGCGTAGCGCTCCCATTCGCGCCCCTGGGTGATGAAGTAGTTCTCCAGCATCTCGAAGCTGCATACCAGCGGCCCGGAATCACCGTTCGGGCGCAGACGCATGTCCACGCGGAAGACCTGGCCGTGCTCGGTGACATCGGCAATGGCGTTGATCAGCTGCCGCCCCAGGCGGGTGAAAAACTCGAAATTCGAGATAGGCCGAATCCCGCCGCTGCCTCCGGTAGCGTCCTCGCCGGTTTTACCAACATCGCCGCTCAAATCTGCCGAGGTCTCACCGTCCTCGGGGTAAATAAAGATCAGATCGATGTCGGAGGACACATTCAGCTCGCGCCCGCCGAGCTTGCCCATGCCGACCACGATGAGCTGCTGCACCTCGCCGGCGGCATTGCGCGGCAGGCCGTGGCGGGTGGCCAGCCCCCCGGAAAGCACGTCCAGCGCCGTCGTGACGGCCAGCTCGGCAATCAGGGTCATGCCTTCGGTCACTTCCTCGAGCGGCGCCAGCCCGGCCAGATCACGCGCGGCGATATGCAGGTAGGCGCGCTGCTTCATGCGCCGCAATACCGGTTTGAGCGTTTCCTCGTTGAGCGTCTGGGCATTGAGCCAGGCGCGCAACTGATCGGTGCTCAAGGGTTCGGACCAGCGCGTCGCGACCTCGGCCGCCAGCGCCGGCTGCGCCTCGGCAAGGCGGCTCAGGTAGCGGGACGGGGACAGGGCTTGGATAAGGGCGGGCATGGCGCTCCAGGGCTGGCGGCCGCGGAAACAGGCCGATGGGGTGGGGTAAAATGCGAAAGATGCATTCTAGCGTCAGCCGGGTACGGGCATGATGCGTTATGCAACGCTTGCAGACGGTTTCGGTCCAATCTGCGCCCACAGTGCACCACCGCCAAACGTCCGACTTTCGCTCCCTAGCCGCCTGGATACTTTTTGAACCCCATACTCCAACGTAGCCAGATCCTGCTCGCCCGCACGCCCCTGCCCGGCCTGTGGCAGAAACTCAAGCGCCCCCTGCTGTGGCTGGCGCTGATCGCCTACTTCGGCTTTGCCGCCATCGTCCTGACGCTGCGCTATGCAATCCTGCCGCATATCACCGACTATCGCGACGACATCGAGCGCGCCGTCAGTCAGGCGGTCAACCTGCCGGTCAGCATTGCCGGCATCGAGGCCGACTGGCAAGGCCTGCATCCGAAGCTGCTGCTGAAGGACGTGCAGGTGTCCGACAAGGCCGGCCGGCCAGCCCTGGGTTTCGAGCGAATCGAAGCAGTGCTGGGCTGGTCCTCGCTGTGGCATTTCGACGTACGTCTGCATCGCCTCGCCATCGACGCGCCGGTGCTGAACATGCGCCGCGAGGCGAACGGCCAGATATTCATTGCCGGCCTGCCGCTCAATCGCGAGGACAGCAGCGATACGCGCCTGTCCGACTGGGTACTGGCACAGGGGCAGATCGTTATCCGCGACGCCACGCTGAACTGGGACGACGCGCTGCGCCAGGCGCCGACGCTGACGCTGAACAAGGTCAACTTCAATCTCACCAACAGCGGCCGCCGCCATCGCTTTGGCCTCACCGCCGAGCCGCCGAAGGCGCTGGCAGCTCGGCTCGACATCCGCGGCGACGTCAAGGGCAGCGATCTTGAACAGATCGCCCGCTGGAAAGGCCAGCTTTACGCGGAACTCGACTACGCCGATCTAGCGGTATGGCAGACCTGGTTCGACTACCCGATCACCCTGCCGCGCGGCAGTGGCGGCTTGCGCCTGTGGATGGATTTTGCCGACCAGCAGGTCACAGGGATCACCGCCGATGTGGCGCTGGCCGACGTTCAGGTGCGCCTTGGCAACAAGCTGCCCATGCTCGACCTGCAACGCCTGCACGGCCGCTTCAGCGCGCGCCGGGACGGCGACGACTATGTGATCGAAGGCAAGAAACTGGCGCTATCGACCAAGGCAGTCGCCGGCGGACCCGGCGCGCTTGAACTCGGCCCGGCGGATTTCCACGCCGCCCTGCGCATGGGCGAGAACGGCCAGCCGGAAAGCCTCGATGCACGCTTCAACAGTCTCGACATTGGCAAGCTCGACGCCCTGGCGGGCTACCTGCCCTTGCCCGATGAATACGAACGCCTGCTCGCCAAGCTTGAGCTCGAAGGCCGCATCGACGACCTGGAAACCCGCTGGGAGAGTCGCTCTCGACGCTACCTGATCAAGGGGCGTTTCCACGACCTCGGTATCGCCTCCTATGACAATCTGCCGGGCGTGCGCAAGCTCAGCGGCAGCATCGACGGCACCGAAGAGGGCGGCGTCATCACGCTCGATAGCAGGAATGCGATGCTGTCACTGCCGAGCGTTTTCGCCGAACCGGAGATCGCGCTGCAGAAGCTCGACGCCAAGCTCAACTGGAAACGGCGTGACAATAAATACGACATCAACATCGACAGCCTGCGCTTCGCTAACGCAGATGCCGAAGGCTCAGCCCAGGGCCGCTATCACGGCGAAGTCGGCAAGGCCGGCGACATCGACCTGACGGCGCAGCTCACACGCGCCGACGGCACGGCGGTGTGGCGCTACCTGCCACTGGCCGTGAACAAGGACGCCCGCGACTGGGTCCGGCAAGGCATCACCAGCGGCCGCTCCAACGACGTCAAGCTCATCCTCAAAGGCCCGCTGGAAAAATTTCCGTTCGCCGATGGCTCCGGCACCTTCAAGGTGCTGGTCAAGGCGCAGAACGCCACCGTCCGCCCGGCCGCGAACTGGCCCGACATTACTGGCATCGACGGCGATCTGGCCTTCGTCGGCGTTGGCATGCAGATCAATGCGCACAAGGGCGAAGTCATGGGTGCCAGCCTGTCCGGGGTTAAGGCCGAGATCGCCAATCTCGATTCGCACACCGACCAGACGCTGACCATCACCGGCAAGGCCAAGGGGCCGACGCAGCAGTTCCTCAAGTTCATCGAAAGCAGCCCGGTCGGCGACCGCATCAACCACTTTACTGCGCCGATGTCCGCCGCCGGCAACGGTGAGCTCGATCTGCGCCTCAAGCTCACCCTGCACGACCTCGAACAAAGCGCAGCCGAGGGCAGCTACCTGTTCGACAACAATCGGCTGGTGCCCGATCCCAACCTGCCGGCGCTGACCGAGGTCAAGGGCAGACTCGACTTCACCGGCGACGGCATCACGGTCAGGGAAGCGCGCGCCAACATGCTCGGAGCGCCGGTCGCGATCAACGTGGCCACCGAAAAGGACGGCCGCATCGAAGTGAATGCCGATGGCCAGTTCAGCGTCGCCGCCCTGAAGAAACTGTATCCGCTCCCCTTGTTCGACCAGCTGTCCGGCAGCGGCCGCTGGAAGGGCCTGTTCTCGATCCGCAAGAACGATGTCGATGTACGCATCAGTTCGGATCTGGTCGGTCTGTCGAGCAGCCTGCCCGAGCCCCTCAACAAGAGCGCGCTGACACCGATGGAATTACGCATTGAGCGCAAGACCCTGGCGCCCGAAACCGCAAACCGGAAGTCGGCCAAGGCGGCGCCGACGCGAGAAATGCAGGAAATCGTGGTCGGCAAACTGCTGCGCGCGCAGTTCCTGCGCAATCTGGGTAGCAGCGACGTGCAGCGTGGGTACATGACCCTGGGTAGTGGCGCCGAAACGGCACGTCTACCGGATCGCGGCGTGCTCTTCAGCGCCAACCTGGCCCGTCTCGACGTGGACTTCTGGCGACGCATGTTTGCCTCCACCAACGGCGGCGCGGCGAAGAGCGCCAAGAAGGACAGCGCCATTCCGTTTACTCAGGTCGACGTCCGCGCCGGCGAGGTGGTTGTGCTCAACCGTACCCTGCAGGACGTCAAGCTGGCCGCGCAATTGAACGGCACGCTGTGGAAGGGCGACTTCCGCAGCAAGGGCGTCAATGCGCAACTCGACTGGCAGCCCGGCGTGGACGACAAGCCCGGTCGTATCAGCGGCCGCATTCCGCAACTGACCATCCCCAACCCCAACCAGCAGGTGACGGAAATTGCCAAGCTGCAAGGAGACGACGGCGGCCAGCTACCGGCCCTGGCGCTGGTCATCGACAACGTCAATCTGCGCGGGCAGAACTGGGGCACAGTCACGCTCGACGCCGAAAACCGCGCCGGCTACTGGAATGCAAAGTTCTCCGTCAGCAACGAGGATGCCACCCTGACCGGCGACGGCAAGTGGCGGCCGGAGCAGAACCAGCACGATACGCAGCTCAATTTCCGCCTCAAGGCCAACAGCCTGGAAAAGATGCTGGCCCGCGCCGGTTATGTAGACGCCATCCGCCGCGGCACGGCCAATCTGGAGGGGAATCTGACCTGGAACGATTCACCCTTCAGCATCGACTATCCGACGCTCCACGGCAATCTCAAGGTCGATATGCAGAGCGGCCAATTCAAGAAGCTGGAGCCGGGCATCGGCCGCCTGCTGGGCGTGCTGAGCCTGCAGTCGCTACCGCGCCGGGTCACCCTCGACTTCCGCGACATCTTCTCGGAAGGTTTCGCCTTCGACAGTATCCGTGGTGACGTCAGCGTCACCAAGGGCGTGATGGACACCCAGAATCTGGTGATCATGGGGCCGGCCGCAACCGTGCGCATGTCGGGCAGCGTGAGCCTGCCCGACGAGACTCAGAATCTGCAGGTGCGCGTGCAGCCGGTGCTCAGTGACACCCTGGCGGTCGGTGCCATGATCGCCAATCCGGCCATCGGTGCGGTCGCCTGGCTGGCGCACAAGGTCCTGCACAACCCGATCGACCAGGCCTTCGCCTTCGAGTACCGGGTGACCGGCAAGTGGGAGGACCCCAAGGTTGTGAAGGTGAATACCGGCCGCGACATCAACAAGGAAATTGCCGACGAGATCAGCAAGCAGAACCCGCCGCTGCTCAAGGACACGCCCAAAGACGCACCTAAGGAAACAGAACGTAAATGAGTACGCGCATTGCCGCCATCCAGATGACCTCGGGGCCAGAGGTCGGCCCCAATCTTGAAACCGCCGGCCAGCTGATCGCGGAAGCTGCCGCACAGGGCGCCAGACTCGTTGCGCTGCCCGAGTACTTCCCCTTCATCGGCGCCAGCGACGAGGCGCGTTTCGCGGCGCGCGAGATGTTCGATGGCGACGCCGCCAGCGGCCCGATTCAGCACTTCCTCTCGTCGGCGGCAAAGCGGCACGGCGTGTGGATCGTCGGCGGCTCATTACCCCTCGACTGCGGCGACCCGACCAAGCTGCTCAACAGCTGCCTGGTTTTCGACGACCAGGGCCAGCGCGTTGCGCGCTACGACAAGATCCACCTGTTCGCTTTCAAGAAGGGCGCCGAGGAATACAACGAGGCGCGCACCATTCAGGCCGGCAACGGCGTGGTTGCCTTCGATTCGCCGTTCGGACGCATCGGCCTCGGCATCTGCTACGACCTGCGCTTTCCTGAGCTTTTCCGTCAGGCCGGTCTCAGTGGCGACAACCCGAAGCCGATCGACTTGTTCATCCTGCCGGCGGCCTTCACCGAGACCACCGGCAAGGCACACTGGGAAGTGTTGTTGCGCGCCCGCGCCATCGAAAATCTCTGCTACGTCATGGCGCCGGCCCAGGGCGGTCGCCATCCGACCGGCCGCATGACGCACGGCAACACCATGATCATCGATCCGTGGGGCGAAATACTTTCGCGCCTGGACAAGGAAGCTGGTGTTATCGTTGCCGACATGGATCTCGACCGCATTGCCAAGGTGCGCAGCAATCTGCCGGCGCTCGGCCATGCGGTCCTGCTGCAACGTTGACAAGCCGGCACCCGCCCCAATCTAAGAAATCAAACGCCACAGATAACCGCCCCCCATACATGACCACCAACGCCACCCTGCTCCAGACCGCCGAACACTGCCTGCTGGCGCCGTATGACCTGACGCCCGGTAAGCTTGATCGCGTCTTCGGTTCGCTGTTCGGCCACAGTCTCGACTATGCCGACCTCTATTTCCAGTACAGCCGCTCGGAAGGCTGGAGCCTGGAAGAAGGCATCGTCAAGTCGGGCAGCTTCAATATCGAGCAGGGCGTCGGCGTGCGCGCCATCAGCGGCGAGAAGACCGCCTTCGCCTACTCCGATGACATCAGCCTGCCGGCGCTGCTGGGCGCGGCTGAAGCCACCCGCGCCATCGGCGCCAATGGCAGCAAGGGCGTACCGGCAGCGCTCAAGAGCAGCGTCGCACGCGCACCGTTGTATGCCGCCATGGACCCGATCGCCTCGTTGCAGGACACCGAAAAGGTCGCGCTGCTGGAACGCCTGGAAAAATTTGCCCGCGCCATCGATCCGCGCGTGGTCGAAGTCATGGCCAGCATCGCCGGCACCTGGGAAGTGGTGATGGTGGCGCGCTCCGACGGCCATCTCGCCGCCGACGTGCGCCCGTTGGTGCGCGTTTCGGTCACCGTGATCATGGAAGAGAGCGGACGCCGCGAACAAGGTTCCTCCGGCGGCGGCGGTCGTTTTAACTACAGCCACTTCAACGACGCGGTGCTCAAAGACTACGCCGCCAAGGCCGTACATCAGGCCGAAGTCAATCTGCGCGCCAAGCCGGCGCCCGCCGGCAGCATGACCGTTGTGCTCGGTAGCGGCTGGCCGGGCATTCTGCTGCACGAAGCCATCGGCCATGGCCTCGAAGGCGACTTCAACCGCAAGGGCAGCTCCGCCTTTGCCGGCCGCATCGGCCAGCGCGTCGCCGCCAAGGGCGTGACCGTGGTCGACGACGGTACCCTGCCGAATCGCCGCGGTTCCCTGACCATCGACGACGAAGGCAATCCGACGCAGCGCACCGTGCTGATCGAGGACGGCATCCTCAAGGGCTACATCCAGGACTCGCTGAACGCACGTCTGATGGGCGTGGCGCCGACCGGCAACGGTCGCCGCGAGTCCTACGCGCACCTGCCGATGCCGCGCATGACCAACACCTGCATGGAAAACGGCCCTAACGGCGGCATGGACCCGGAAGAAATCATCAAGTCGGTCAAGCACGGTCTCTACGCCGCCAATTTCGGCGGCGGCCAGGTCGACATCACCAGCGGCAAGTTCGTGTTCTCGGCAGCCGAGGCCTACATGATCGAGAACGGCAAGATCACCTATCCGGTCAAGGGCGCCACCCTGATCGGCAACGGCCCCGACGTGCTGACCCGCGTCTCCATGATCGGCAACGACATGGCGCTCGATCCCGGCGTCGGTACCTGCGGCAAGGAAGGCCAGAGCGTGCCGGTAGGCGTCGGCCAGCCGACCCTGCGCATCGACGGTCTGACGGTCGGCGGCACCGCCTGAGCGTCCGCCAGAACCACTAAGCTAGCCGCGTCGTCGCCGGTGCTCGACAGCCCGGCGTAGTTGCACTATCGTTCGCACATCGCACCGCGGACGAGGAGGCCTCATGGCCGGCACGGATCTGGAGTCGATGCACCGCAAACCCCTGACGACCGGGGCTGCGCTTTCGGAAGCAACGGCGGAGTCGGCGCTGGCACTGACGCTGGGCGAACTCTCCCCAGCCGATCCCTTCCGCTGGCTGTGGCGCGGCGGGCGCGACTTCGTTCGTTGCCCGCACATCGGGCTGGTCTTCGGGCTGTGCTTTGCGCTGATGGGTCAAGCGCTATGGCTGGTGTTCAAGAGCGCGCCGGCCTATGTGCTGTGGCTGAGCGCCGGCTTCCTGTTGCTCGGCCCCTTTCTCTGTCTCGGCCTCTACGCGGTAAGTCGCGACCTCGAACAGGGCAAAAAGCCGCGCCTGGGCGCATCGCTGCTGGCCTGGCGGCCGATCCTCTCGACCACGGCAATCTTCGCGGCGGTGCTGCTGATCCTGGAAATGCTGTGGGGCCGCGCGTCGCTAGTGGTCTTCGCCGTAACCATGAAGACCATGCCCTCGACCGAAAATCTCCTCGTCGTTTTGCTCAGCGCCGAGAATCTCGACTTCATCATCGCCTATGCGGCCGTTGGCAGCTTCTTCGCCGGCCTGATCTTTCTCAGCAGCGCGATCTCCATTCCCATGATCCTGGACCGGCAGACGGATGCCATCTCCGCCGCGATCACGAGCTTCCGCGCCTGCCTGCAGAATCCTGGCAGCTTGCTGGTGTGGGGATGTCTGGTCACGACGCTGACCCTGTTGGCCATGCTGCCGGCCTTTCTGGGGCTGCTGGTGGTGGCGCCGGTGCTGGGCCATGCCAGCTGGCATGCCTATCGTCAGATCGTGCCGCCGCGCGACGCGGCGGCTACTCAGAATTCGGCCTTGTAATGCGCCGCCTGTAACAGGCGGGCATTCAGCACCATGTTTTCGAGCACCAGCTTGGTAATGGTCGCCGCCGCCATCAGCTCGCGGTCGGCATAGGTCAGGGACTGGAATACCTCCGAATCCATCAGCTCGCTGACATTGCAGCAGGCAAGTTCGCGCAGATTGTCTTCGTCGAAGGGGAGGTCTGCGTAGTCGATGGGGTCTTCCGACTCGATCTGCAGCAAGAGCCCAAACAGGTCTTCGGTTTTCATCTCACACCTCCCGCGACGAAAGACGCTTTCACCATACTCCGCGCCGAAAATCGGCAAAACGGCAAACAAGGGCGGACTCGCCTCGCAAATCCACCGCAATGACACAGGCTGCGCGGATGGCGTATGCTTTTCCCATCTATAGCTGCGCGCCGCCACTCATGCAAGTCGCCCTTTTCGTTCCCTGCTTCATCGACGCCTACTATCCCGAGGTGGCCGTCGCCACACTCGAACTGCTGGAGCGTCTCGGCTGCACTGTGGTCTATCCGGAAAACCAGACCTGCTGCGGCCAGCCGCTCGGCAACAGTGGCTGTGAAGACGATGCCCGGGCCTGCGAAACCCTGTTCGTGAACAACTTCGCGGCGTTCGACTATGTGGTGTCACCGTCCGGCAGCTGCGTGCATCATGTGCGCGACCACCTGACTGCGGCGCCACAGGATGCAAGCACGCAAAAGGTACGCCGCAACACCTACGAACTGGTCGAGTTCCTGTATGACGTGCTCAAGGTGCGCGAGTTCCCCTGGGCCGAGTTTCCGCACAAGGTTGGCCTGCACAACAGCTGCGGCACGCTGCGCCGCCTCGGTCATGCACGGCCCAGCGAATTGAATCTGCCTTTCTTTTCCAAGCCGCTGGAGTTGCTGCAAGGCGTGCGCGGCATCAGTTTCGTCACACCAACACGGCCCGACGAATGCTGCGGCTTCGGCGGCACCTTCAGCGTCGGCGAGGAGCCTGTGTCCGCGCGCATGGGTCAGGACAAGGTGCGCGACCATTGCAACGCCGGCGCCGAATACATCGTCTCGGCCGACATGTCCTGCCTGATGCACCAGAAAGGCTGCGCCGACCGTCTCGGTCTGCCGCTGAAATTCCTGCATATCGCGCAGGTGCTGAACGGGGCCAAGGCCTGATGAACAAGCCCATTGATCACGTCCAGGCGTCACGTCGCTTCATCGCCGACGAGGACCATATCCGCTTCCACGACAAGCGCCTGTGGAGTATGCGCGAACTGCGCGACAAGCAGGCACACGGCATTCCCGAATGGGAGGAGCTGCGCGCACTGGCCTCGCAGATCAAGGAGCACACGCTCTCGCATCTGGCGGACTATCTAGAGGAGTTCGAGCGCAATGCCAAGGCGAACGGCGTGATCGTGCACTGGGCCGCCGACGCGGCCGAGCACAATCGCATCGTTCACGAGATTCTCAGTGCGCGCGGTGTCGACCTGCTGGTCAAGAGCAAGTCCATGCTGACCGAGGAATGCGACATGCGCCCGTATCTGGAAGAGCGCGGCATCGAGGTGGTCGAAACCGATCTCGGCGAGCGCATCCAGCAGTTCGATAACGAGCCGCCCAGCCATATCGTGGTGCCGCCGATCCACAAGCTGGCGCGCGACGTGGCCGAGGTGTTTGCCGACCATATCGGTACCGACCGCAACAACGCCGACCCACATTATCTGGCCGAGAGCATGCGCCAGGACACGCGCCCCAGCTTCATTCGTGCCGGTGCCGGCATGACCGGCTGCAATTTCGCAGTGGCCGAAACCGGCACGGTAACGGTGTGCACCAACGAAGGCAACGCCGACCTCAGCGCCAACGTACCGCCGCTGCACATCGCCAGCATCGGCATCGAGAAACTGGTGCCGCGCATGAGCGACCTCGGCGTCTTCATCCGCCTGCTCTCGCGCAGTGCGTTGGGCTCGCCGATCACGCAATACACCTCGCACTTCCGCCGTCCGCGCGAAGGCGGCGAGCTGCACTACATCCTCGTCGATAACGGCCGCAGCGCGCGACTGGCGATGGAAGACTTCTGGTATTCGCTCAAGTGCATCCGTTGCGGCGCCTGCATGAACACCTGCCCGGTCTATCGTCGCAGCGGCGGCCTGAGCTACGGCGGCGTCTATGCGGGACCGATCGGCGCCATCATCAATCCGACCTTCGACCTCAAGAAGTACAGCGCCCTGCCCTTCGCCAGCACGCTCAACGGCAGCTGCAGCAATGTCTGCCCGGTCAAGATCAATATCCACGAGCAGATCTACAAGTGGCGGCAGATCGTCGCCGAGCACGGATATCTCAGCTTCAGCAAGAAACAGGCGATGCGTTTTGCCGGCAAGCTGCTCGGCGATCCAAAACGCTATCGCGCCTGGATCGGCGGGGCGCCGCGCCTGCTGGCCAAGCTGCCGCGCGCCTTTATCTACAATCCGCTGAACGCCTGGGGCAAGCAGCGTGAAATGCCGGTGGCACCGAAACAGAGCTTTCGCGAGTGGTATGCCGAAAATCGCAAGAAGGAAAACGATAAATGAACAGCCGCGTCAGTAGCAAAGACGGCATCCTCGCCGCCCTGCGCGCCAACGCGCCGGCGGCAGTGGCCTTGCCCGATGTGCCCCTGTTCGATAACAGCCCCCTGGAAGCGTTGCCGCAGTTCATCGCCACCTTCGAGCGCATGGGCGGCAAATGGGCCGGCGCTGTCGCCGACATCGAAGCTGAGATCCGCACGCGCTTTCCTGCGGCTAAGGTGATTTGCTCGGCCGTGTCCGAAGTCGCAGGTACGCGACGCGTTGAGGAAGTCAGCGACCCGCGCACGCTCGAAGACGTCGACGTCGGCGTGGTGCGTGCCGCTTTCGGCGTGGCCGAGACCGGTTCGCTGTTCCTGTCGGAAGCCGAGTATCGCGTCAATGCGCTCGGCTACCTGCCGCAGCATCTGGTGGTGCTGCTCGACACCGAAGACATCACGCCCAATCTTCATCGTGCCTACCAGCGCCGCGAATTTCATGCGGCACGCTACGCCGTATTGATGAGCGGCCCCTCGGCCACGGCCGACATCGAAGGCGTGCTGATTCGCGGTGCACAGGGCGTGCGCAGCCTGACGGTGATTGCGGCACGCAAACCCTAAATTACGGTTCGCCTCCCTGCCCGGCAGGGAGGATGGGAGAGATGCGTACCGTGCTTAGAACAGCTCCCCTTGCGGCGACGGTTTGCGCGGCTTAACGAAGCGCGAGCAGTCAAGCTGCGGCCAGGCTTCGCGATGCCTTTCGATATTCAGGCGCTTCACGGCGATGCGGTAGCGTTGCTGCAATAGCCTGGCGAACTCACCTTCGCCGCGCATGCGGGTGCTGAAATCGCTGTCGTAGTCCTTGCCGCCGCGCATCTGCTGGATCACGCTCATTACATGTCTGGCGCGGCCCGGCACATGGGTTTCCAGCCAGTCGCGGAACAGCGGGCTCAGCTCGTGCGGCAGACGCAGCAGGGTGTACCAGGTATTGCTGGCGCCGGCCTCGACCGCGGCGGCCATGATGCTTTCCATCTCGTGGTCATTGAGCGCCGGAATCATTGGCGCCATGGAGACACCGACGGGAATGCCGGCAGCGCTCAGTTCGCGCACGATCTCCAGGCGGCGCGCCGGACTGGCCGCGCGCGGCTCCGATTTGCGCGCCAGTTCGGGATCGAGTGTGGTGATGGTGACGGCCACATGGCACAGGTTCTGCTGCGCCATGTCCTTGAGCAGCTCGAGATCGCGCAGGATCAGCGCCGACTTGGTGACGGTGCCGAAGGGATGCTTGCACTCGGCCAGCAGTTCCAGAATGCCGCGCGTGATGCCGAGCTTGCGTTCGGCCGGTTGCCACGCGTCGGTGTTCATGCCCAGCGCAATCGGCGCACATTCATATGACGCTTTGGCCAGCTCGGACTTGAGCACAGCCACGGCATCAGGCTTGTAAAGAATCTTCGTCTCGAAATCGAGCCCTGGCGAGAAACCGAGATAAGCATGTGAAGGCCGCGCGTAGCAGTAGATGCAACCGTGCTCGCAGCCGCGGTAGGGGTTGATGCTGCGGTCGAAGGGCAGGTCGGGCGATGCATTGTACGAGATGACGCTCTTGGCCGTATCCACGATCAGGGTGGTCTTGAGCGGCGGCGGCCCGCCCGCCTCTTCCTCCAGCCACCAGCCATCATCCACGCGTTCGCGCTGTTGCGTGTCGTAGCGGCTGACCATATTGAGGGTCGCGCCACGGCCCTTGCGGCTCAGCGGCGGCAATATGACCTGGGGCGGGGGATCGTCAAACGCGTCGTCCATGCCTTGATTAAACACCGGCAACGGCTCATGAGGTGAGCCGCTTACAAATGACGGCTGACGATTATTGCAGCCGGTGCAGCTTGGGCGTGGCCGGCCCGTGCAGGTGGCCGAGTTCATGCAGGAGATTCAGCGAGGTGCCGATCTTCTGGGCGCGTGCGAACCAGGCGTCGGCCTGTGTAGGCGGAAGATGGGCATCGAGCGTCTGACGGAACAGGGCCAGCCAGTCGATCAGCAGTTCGGGGGTGAAACCCGCTTCAGCGTGCTTGGACGGGACCTGATAGCTGTAGTCGATATAACGTTCGCCGCCCAGCGTGACCCACCAGAACTGGGTGAGGATGTCGAGGTGGTGCGGCCAGTCGTGGACACGGGCAAACGGAACAGAAAGCGTCGGATGCTGGCGCACCTGGGCGTAGAAATCGGTAACCACCTCGGCCACCTTGGCGCGGCCGATTTCATGGGAAATGTCTTGCATGGCAGATGCGTGCAGATTGCTCAGTCGTATTGGCGGGCGTACTCGGCGTCATTGTAGAGCGGCTCGGCGTATTCGCCGGCGCCATATTCGCGGATGATCTTCTGGCCCTCGGGCGAGGCAACGAAGTCGACAAACGCCGCCGCCAGCATCCCGCCCGGCGTCCGGCCCGGCGGCGCCAGCAGGGCATGGTAGACATTCACCAGCCGGCGGTCGCCACGGAACAGCACTTTCAGGCGCGGCGCCAGATGCTGTTCCATGATCCAGGTACTGGAATCGGTCATGAAGTAGGCGCCCTCAAGCTCGGCTCGGCTGAGGCTTGCTTTCATGAAGTCATGGGTGACGATGTACCAGGGGGCCTCTGGCGTCAGGCCTGCCTCGGCCCACAGTGCAAGCTCTTTCTGGTGCGTGCCGGACTGATCGCCGCGCGAAATGAAAGGTGCTCCGCAGGTAGCAATTCGCCGATAGGCGTCGACAGCATCCAGCGCCGCGCCAACGCCCGCCGGATCATGCGCCGGCCCGACGATGAAAAACTCATTGCTGCCGATCAGGTATTTGCCCGTCGCCCAGCCTGCGGCCACGGCACGATCGACATCGGCCGGCGCATGCACCATGGCCATGTCGACGCGGCCGGACTGGAGCAGGCGCAGCGATTCGCCGGTGCCGTGCTTGTGCCAGACCAGGGTGGCGTCGGCGCGCGCACCGAAGGCCTCGCCCAATGCACGGAGCAGTCCGAGCTCGCCCGGGCTGCCGGTGGCCAGGCGAAAGCGATGCGTGCCGGTTCCGTATTCGGCGGCGGG
>DATMTO010000116.1:0-5638 GCA_035564055.1 Rhodocyclaceae bacterium
CTCCAGGAGTTGGTCTTTCGTGGGGGGATTCTTGTCATCCCCTTGAACCGTCTGGCACATCGTTTCTGCAATGACCTGCTTGGTGCTTGTATCAATCAAGCGCAGACGAGCGCTGTATTGCACCTTGTAGTGAGACCAGTCCGTCGGATAGTACAAAAACATCCAGCCAAAGGTTTTGATGTCCAGTATGTAGTCAGCCCCGATATAGGTTTTGACAAGATCGTCGAGGCTGTCACTTTTGGCGACTATCTGCGAGCTCACGGTCTTTACGCTGCGTGTTGACGTTAATTTATCCGTGAGTCCTTTACTTATTGCGATTGCTGGATCGGCAATGTCGTTTTCTGTAACGATTTCATTCCCTTCAGAGATCGCCGCGACTGCGCCGAGCATTGCGAATGCCGCTTTACCTGCGGTGAATGCCACAAAGTCGGCCTTCTCGTATTGAGACTGGATCAACGACCTTTCACGCAAGGCTTCTGATGCTTCCTTGGTCATGGGCTTGTGTTCGACCGTTGCGCAGGCCGATGTCAGCAGTGCAATTGCAATTGCACCAATCAGTTTGATCTTCATGCATTCCCCCTGAAAAAAGCGCTTGATGCGCGTTGATGAGCCTGTTACGGCTTGTATGTTTCAACCGGATATTTTTTTGCAGGAATGATACCGAAGAAAACATGTTGCGGCTTTAGCATTATTATCGTTGGCAGGGCATGGGCCGGGCTCATCCATGGCAGCTCAGCGAGGGATCTGAGCGGAATGCTAGAATCGGCACACTTTTCGCACGAGGTCTGGGATTTTGGAACACGAGCTGATTGCGGCAGTCGATTTAGGGTCCAACAGTTTTCGCCTGCAGGTTGGTCAGGTGCGCGGCAACCAGATCTACGAGCTGGACGGTATCCGTGAAACGGTGCGCCTCGGCGCCGGGCTTGGTAGCGACAAGCAGCTCGACGGCGCCTCGCAGTTGCGCGCGCTGGCGGCCTTGTCCAAATTCGGCGAGCGCCTGCGCGGTTTTCCGCCTGAGGCGGTACGCGCCGTCGCCACCAATACGCTGCGCGTGGCCAAGAACGGCGCCGCCTTCCTGGTTCAGGCCGAGGCCGCGCTGGGTTTTCCCATCGAAGTCATCGCCGGCCGCGAGGAAGCACGCCTCATTTATCTGGGCGTGGCGCACACTTTGCCGAATCCCCGCCTGCAACAACTGATCGTCGATATCGGCGGCGGCTCGACCGAATTCATCATCGGCAAGAATTTCAAGCCGCTGCAGCTCGAATCGCTCTACATGGGCTGCGTCAGCTACAGTCTGCGCTATTTCCCCAACGGCCAGATCGACAAGAAATCCTTCCACGAGGCCGAGCTGGCCGCTGGCCAGGAGTTGCAGGCTATCGTGCAGGCGTATCGTGAAACCGGCTGGCAGACTGCCGTCGGTTCGTCCGGCACGGCGCGGGCGATTGCCGACCTGCTGGAGGAAAATGGGTTCGCCGAGCAGGGCATCACCCGCAAGGGTATGGATCGGCTGGTGGATGCGCTGGTCCGCGTTGGCAACGTCAATCATGCGCGGCTCGATGGTCTGCGCAGCGATCGCATGCCGGTGCTGGCCGGCGGCCTTGCCATCATGTCGGCAGTGTTCAAGGCCTTTGATCTGGAACAGATGGAGTTCTCCGAAGGTGCGCTGCGTCTGGGCGTGCTCTACGACCTGTTCGGTCGCAGCCATCACGATGATCTGCGCGAGGCCACAGTCAAGCATTTCATGCGCCGCTACGGTGTCGATGCGACCCAGGCCAAGCGCGTGGAAGCGACGGCGCTGGCGCTGCTACGCCAGATCATGCCGGCGGCCAACGATCCGGAAAACGACGCCGCGCAGTTTCTCAGCTGGGCGGTACGCCTGCATGAGGTTGGCGTTTCGGTGGCCCATTCGAGCTATCACAAGCACAGTGCCTATATCCTCGAAAACGCCGATATGCCGGGCTTCTCGAAGCGCGATCAGGCGCGGCTTGCACGCGTGGTGCTCGGCCACCGCGGCAAGCTGGAGCGCGTGCAGCCGCTGGCGCGCGATCCGGTCGAGTGGCTGTTGATTTTCTGTCTGCGCACGGCCGTGGTGCTGCATCGCGCCCGTGACAGCCAGCCCCTGCCGCCGATCGAGGCCGCCGCCACGCCCAAGAGCTACCAGCTCAGAGTGCCATCCGGCTGGCTTGACGAGGTGCCGCTGACCGCTGCAGCACTCGAAGAGGAAGCGAAGCAGTGGAGCGGTCTCGGCGTCAACTTCAAGCTTCGGGATCACGAGTGAAATCGGGCCGCCGTCCTCCCCGTCGTGCAGGCATCGCCAGTACTGACCGGAATGGCGGCATGCAGGTCGCGCTTAGCGGCAACTGGACACTGGCGGTTGTCGGGCGCGAGCTGGTCGAGCTCGATGCCGAGCTGGCGGCGTTTGCCCGTCGTGACGGCGTAAGCTGGGATTGCGCCGGCATCGAGGCGCTGGATAGCGCCGGTGCGGTGCTGTTGTGGCGCGCCTGGGGGCGCAAACTGCCTGAGAGCGTGACCCTCAAACCCGAGCAGCAGCGCGTGTTCGAACGGCTGGCTGAGGCGGATCGTTGTGTGCCTCCAGCCGAGGAGGCGGGTGGAAGCCTGGCCTGGATCCGCAAGCTGGGCGGCCGCGTGATCGACCTGCAGGCGCATCTGATCGACTTCATTGCCCTGATGGGACAGGTGGCGCTGGATCTGATTTATCTGTGCCGCCATCCGGCCGAACTGCCCAAGCGCGAGATCAGCGCCAATCTGTTCAAGGCTGGCGTGCGCGCCATGCCGGTCACGGCGCTGGTCGGTTGCCTGATCGGCATTGTGTTGTCCTACCTGTCCTCGCTGCAACTGCGCCAGTTCGGCGCCGACGTCTTCATCGTCAATATCCTCGGTCTCGGCATCATCCGCGAGCTGGGGCCGCTGCTTGTCTCCATCCTCGTCGCCGGCCGTACCGGCTCGGCCATGACGGCCCAGCTCGGCGTGATGCGCGTGACCGAGGAAATCGATGCACTGGCGGTGATGGGCGTGCAGCGCTCCCTGCGTCTGGTCTTCCCCAAGGTCACGGCGCTGGCGCTGGTGATGCCGATGCTGGTGGTGTGGACCACGGCGGCGGCGCTGATCGGCGGCATGCTGGCGGCGCAGGTGCAGCTCGATATTTCGCCCACCTTCTTTTGGCAGACGCTGCCCAAGGCGGTGCCCATCGGTAATCTCTGGATCGCGCTCAGCAAGGGCGTCGTCTTCGGCGTCGCAGTGGCGTTGGTAGCCTGCCATTTCGGTCTGCGTGTTCAACCGAATACCGACAGTCTGTCGGCCAATACCACCGCCTCGGTGGTCAGCGCGATCACGATGGTGATCGTGCTCGACGCGATCTTCGCCATCGTCACGCGCAATGTGGGGATGCTATGAGAGACGAGAGCCTGCTGCCCTGCAACGACCAGGCACCGGTAGTCGAGGTGCGCAATCTGGGCACGCGCTTCGGCAAGCACTGGGTGCTGCGCAATCTCAATCTTGAAATCAGTCGTGGCGAAATGGTCTCGCTGGTGGGCGGCTCGGGCAGCGGCAAGACCACGCTGCTGCGTCAGATCGACGGCCTGCTGATGCCGACCGAGGGTGAGGTGCGCCTCTTCGGCGAGCCGCTGTTCGGCGGCGGCATTCAGCGCGAGCGGGCGCTGCGCAAGCGCTTCGGTGTGTTGTTCCAGCAGGGCGCGCTGTTTTCTGCGCTCAATGTTTATGACAACATTGCCTTTCCGCTGCGTGAGTTGAAGCTGCTCGACGAGACCATGATTCATGATCTTGTCCTGCTCAAGCTGTCCATGGTCGAATTGCTGCCGCAGCACGCCGAATTAATGCCGGCGGAACTTTCCGGCGGTATGATCAAGCGCGTTTCGCTGGCACGGGCACTGGCGCTGGAGCCGGAGCTGTTGTTGCTCGACGAGCCGACGGCGGGCCTCGACCCCGACCGCTCCGACAGCTTCGTGCGCCTGATCCGCGGTCTCGGCCAGGCGCTCGGCCTGACCGTGGTGCTGGTCACCCACGATCTCGACACGCTGGCGGCGCTGTCCACCAAGGTAGCGGTGCTGGCGGAGCAACGCATACTGGCATATGGCGAAATGCAGGAAGTGATGCAGGTCGATCATCCCTTCATTCATAATTTCTTCCATTCGGAACGCGCTGCACGGGCGCTGCAAAGGGCGAAGGCATAGCCATGGAAAATCGAGCACACGCGCTGGCGGCAGGACTATTCGTCCTGATCCTGGGGCTGGCGACCGCACTGGCGATCTGGTGGTTCCGCCAGGACCGCGACGAGAAGGCTTACTACCTGCTGGAGACGAACAAGAGCGTCGGCGGCCTCAATGTGGAGGCGGCGGTCCGCTATCGCGGCATCCGCGCCGGCAAGGTCGTTTCCATCGGCGTCGACCCCAAGGATGCGCGACTGATCATCGTGCGCATCAGCCTCGACGACGACTACAAGCTGACCCGCGGTACCACCGCCAGTCTGGCTTCGCAGGGCATTACCGGCCTGACCTTCATCGCCCTGGAGGATGATGGTTCCGACATGACGCCGCTGACCGCGCCGGAGGGCGAGCTGCCGCGTCTGGCCCTGCACCGGACCAAGTTCGAAGCCCTGACCGAGAACGCCGGCGAGGTACTGGCCGGGGTCGATCAGTTGCTTGAAAAACTCAATCGCGTACTCGACGACAAGAACATCGCCAGTCTCAATCGCGGTGTCGAGAACCTGTCCAAGGCATCCGAGAGCCTTGGCGAGTTGCCGGCGGTGATGGCCGGGCTGCGTCAGGCGCTCTCGCCGGAGAACATGCAGCGCCTCAACAAGACGCTGGCCAATCTGGAAGCCACCAGCGAGGAGGCGCGCCCCATGGTCAAGGATGCCCGCGTCCTGATTGGCAATCTGAACAGCCTGTCGGAGCGCGCCGAAGTCCTGCTGGGCAGCGGCGAGGCCGCGCATGCGACCCTGCCGCGCGCGAATGCGCTGATGAAGGAACTCACCGACACGACGCGCCAGCTGTCGCGCCTGCTCGAAAGCCTCGATGACAATCCGCAGGCGCTGATCTTCGGCCGGCCGCCGGCCAAGCCGGGACCCGGCGAGCGCGGTTTTGGCGCTCCACAACCGCAAACCCAGCCATGAGGATGTCCGCATGATGCCGTCATTGCGTTACGTACCCGTTCTGCTTTCAGTCTTGCTGGCGGCCTGTTCGCTGGCGCCGCCGATGCAGCAGAACGCCACGATCTACTATGATCTGCCGCCGGCCAAGGCCGAAACGGGCGGCAGCCTGCGCAGCCTCGACGTGGTACCGAGTTCCTGGCTGGCCGGCACCGCCATGTACTACCGGCTCGCCTATGCCGACGGCAACCGTCGCGAGCACTATGCCGGTAGCCGCTGGAGCGGCCAGCCGGCCGAGCTGGTCGGCATCCGTCTGCAGAACAGCCTGATGTCGGGTAGCGGCGGCACCGGCGCCGGTTGCCGTTTGCGCGTCGATCTGGACGACTTCGTCCAGGTCTTCGATTCGGCGCAGAGCAGCCGCATGGTGCTGGAGGGGCGGGCCACGCTCTACGGTGCCCAGCAGGTGGTGCTGGCGCGGCGTACGCTATCCCTGTCGCAGCCCGCCGGCAG
>DATMTO010000117.1:0-5495 GCA_035564055.1 Rhodocyclaceae bacterium
GTGCGCGGTGCCGATGTGGCGCTGATCGCCACGCCGCTGGCCGGCCTGCGCGGTACCGCCAGCGCCCTGGCCAAGACCGCGCCTGGCCTGCCTTTCCTGTGGGTGTGCAAGGGGCTGGAAGCGAACACCGGCCTGCTGCCACATCAAGTCGCGGCCGAAGCCAATGCCGCCGTGTGCGGCGTGCTGACCGGGCCGAGTTTTGCGGCAGAGGTTGCCAAGGGACTACCCACGGCCATGACGCTGGCATCGAGCGATGCAGGGTTTGCCGCCCGCATGGCCCAGGAGCTGCATGGCAATCACTTGCGCATCTACGCCAGCGACGATGTGGTCGGCGCCGAAGTCGGCGGTGCAGTGAAGAACGTGCTGGCGATTGCCACCGGCATCTGCGATGGCCTCGGCCTGGGCAACAATGCGCGCGCCGCGCTGATCACGCGCGGCCTGGCCGAGATCACGCGCTTCGGCGAGGCGCTCGGTGCCCGTCGCGAAACGCTGATGGGCCTGACCGGCGTCGGCGACCTCATCCTCACCTGCACCGGCGATCTTTCGCGCAATCGCCAGGTTGGCCTCGGGCTGGCCTCGGGCAAGACGCTGGCGCAGGTGGTTGCTGCGCTCGGTCATGTTGCCGAAGGCGTGCCCGCTGCGCGCGAAGTCTCGCGCCGTGCCGCCGCCATGGGTATCGACATGCCGATCACCGATGCGGTGTGTGCCTTGCTCGATGGCAAGATCAAGCCGGCCGAGGCGGTGGCGCTGCTGATGAGCCGCGACCCGAAGGCCGAGGGCGTCTAACTTCCGCCGGCGAAGTCCAGCTGTCGCCACGCCTCGTAAACCACGAGTGCAACGGTATTGGAAAGGTTGAGACTACGATTGCCCGGCACCAACGGCACGCGAATGCGTTGTTCCGCCGGCAGCGCATCCAGCATGGCCTGTGGCAGGCCGCGGGTTTCGGGGCCGAACACGAAGGCATCACCTTCGCGGTAGCTGATCTTGTCGTGGCGTGTACTGCCGCGCGTCGATAGCGCGAACAGGCGCGCGCCGTTCAAGGCCTGTACACAATCCTCCCAGTTCTCATGGATGCGCAGATCGGCGATCTCGCTATAGTCCATGCCGGCACGGCGCAGCTGCGCATCGCTGAGGTCAAAGCCCAGCGGCTTGACCAGATGCAGGGTGCAGCCGGTATTGGCGGCCAGGCGGATGCTGTTGCCGGTATTGGGCGGGATTTCCGGCTGGAAGAGAATGATATGGAACATGCCGGCATTTTACCGGCTCGCCCTATTCCTTTAGCGCCCTCGCCACGACGCGATTCTCGACATGGGCCGCGCCGTGACGTTTGAGCATACGGGCGAGTTCGTTGAGGGTCGCACCGGTGGTCATCACGTCGTCGACAACCAGAATGCGGCGGCCGGACAGGTCGGTATGGCACTCAAAGGCATTGCGAATGTTCTTGCGCCGCTCCTTCCACGGCAGGCCGGCCTGGGCCGGCGCATCCTGCGGCCGGCTGACGGCATTCAGGAGCAAGGGCAGTCCGAGCGTCCGCGCCAGTGGCCGGGCCAGTTCGAGGGCGGGATTGAAGCCGCGCAGTCTGAGATGAGCGGGCGTTGAGGGCACTGCAATCACTGCATCGAAGGCGCCGTCGATTGGTGTTTCCTGCAGGGCGGCCTCGAACAGGGACGCGACGATGAGGCGCTGGCCGTATTTGTAGCTTTGCAGCAGCCGGTCGAGCGGGAAGTCGTAACGATAGACGGCGCGGGTTGCATCGAAGTGCGGCGGGTCCTTGAGGCAGGCGCCGCAGGTTTGCGCTCCCGGTGTCGGCAAGGCGCACACGGGACATTGCTGCGGATCCAGCAGGGGCAGATCGCCGGCGCAGGCGGTGCAGAGGGCCAGGTCTTCCGCCGCAGCGCTGCACAGCAGGCAACGCTGCGGCAGCACGCCTGCAAATATGCGATTCGTGCAACGTCGCGCAAGCTGACGACACTTTGTCCACTTTGACGGCTGAATTGACAAGCCATGCCCCTTCCACCACCATTCACCCTTTCGATTGTACCGGCCTTACCCATGAACGCACCCCTTGAACAAAACCTCAGCCCGTCATGCAGCAGCGAGCCGGGCGCCTTGCCTTCGGCACAATGGACCCGTCAGGCGATCGAGGAATTGTTTGCCCTGCCTTTCAATGACCTGATGTTCCGTGCCCAGCAAGTGCATCGCGAGCACTTCTCGGCCAACCAGGTGCAGCGCTCGACGCTGCTCTCGATCAAGACCGGCGGCTGCTCGGAAGACTGCGGCTACTGCTCGCAGGCTGCGCGCAATGACACCGGCCTGGAAAAGGAAGCGCTGCTCGAAATCGCTGAAGTCATCGAAGCCGCTAAGGCCGCCAAGGACAAGGGGGCCAGCCGTTTCTGCATGGGTGCCGCCTGGCGCGGCCCCAAGGACCGCGACATCGATAAGGTCACCGAGATGGTCAAGCAGGTCAAGGCGCTCGGACTTGAGACCTGTGTGACGCTCGGCATGCTGCGCGAAGGCCAGGCCGAACGCCTCAAGGAGGCCGGCCTCGACTACTACAACCACAATCTCGACACTGCGCCCGAGTTCTACGGCCAGATCATTTCCACGCACACCCAGGCCGACCGTTTCGATACCTTGGACAAGGTGCGTGACGCCGGCATCAAGGTCTGCTGCGGCGGTATTCTCGGCATGGGCGAATCGCAGAAAGGCCGCGCCTCGCTGATCGCCGAGCTGGCCAATATGTGCCCGCCGCCTGAGTCGGTGCCGATTAATAACCTGGTCCCGATTCCTGGTACGCCGCTGGAAAACGCCGAGCCCATCGATCCCTTCGACTTCGTGCGTACCATCGCCGTCGCTCGTATCACCATGCCGACGAGCTTTGTCAGATTATCGGCTGGCCGCGAAGTGATGAACGACCAGCTGCAGGCTCTGTGCTTCCTCGCCGGCGCCAACTCGATTTTCTACGGCGACAAACTGCTGACCACCGGCAACAACGAAGAAGACCGCGACGCGGCACTGTTCAACCGTCTTGGCATCACTGCAATCTAAGTTTGCCGAGGCCGCTTCGACCTACGACGAAGCGGCTGTCCTGGCCCGCGAGGTGCAGATGCGCCTCGCCGAGCGCCTCGACTACGTCAAGCTGAACCCGACCCGCGTCGCCGACATCGGCTGCGCCACCGGCGGCGGCGCGCGCGAATTGCAGCGCCGCTATCCCGAAGCCCAGACGCTCGCCATCGACTACGCGCACGAGATGCTGCACCTGGTTCAGGTCAGCGGCAACAGCCGTTCCTGGCTCGACAAACTGATCAAGCGCGCGCATACCCCGCAGCCGGTGCAGGCCGATGCGGCTGCATTGCCGCTCCCGTCGACCTCGCTGCAACTGATCTGGTCCAACCTTGTCTTTCACTGGCTCGACGACACAGCACCGGTGTGGAAGGAGTTCGCCCGCATACTGGAAACCGGCGGCCTGCTCACCTTCTCCATGCTCGGCCCCGATACCGCCAAGGAGCTGCGCGAGGCCGGTGCCGCCATCGGCATCACCACGCCGGTACGCCGCTTCTACGACATGCATGACATCGGCGACCAGCTCGTCGGCGCCGGCTTTGGCGATCCGGTCATGGATGTCGAATACATCCACTTCACCTACAAGAGCGCCCGCACCTTCCTCGCCGACCAGCGCCATCTCGGCGTGCGCAATGCGCTGCTCGGCCAGTTGGGTTTCGCCGACTGGCGTCGCGTCATCCGGCAGTGGGAAACCACGCGCAACGAAGCCGGTCTGCCGCTGACTTTCGAGATCGTCTACGGCAGTGCCTGGCGTGCCGAACCGAAGAAGGCGGCCGACGGGCGCAGTATCGTCCAGTTTCACAAGAGCCGGCCCGGACCTCAGCCTTGAAGCGCGCCAAGCAGCGGGCGAAGAAAATCAAACCCCGTCAGGGTGCGGTGCCGCTGTTGAAGAAAGGCGGTGCACATCAGCGCAAGGACAAGCGCGCCTCGCGGGCGCGCCAGCAAGCCCGGCTCAGACGGCAGGTGTCCGAGAGCTGAGACTGCGTAGCTTTTCCGATCGCGACCACCACAGCCGCACTGCCAGCAGTGCGAACAGCAGTCCCGCATAGATCGCCGGCTGCGTCACATCGAGCTTCACCAGCCACCAGTAATGCAGCACCGCGAAGACGCTGAGCGGATAGATGAGCTTGTGCAGCGCCTGCCAGGCTTTCCCTCCGAGCGCCTTGATCATCGCATTGTTGGACGTAACGGCGAGCGGAATCATCAGGGCAAAGGTCAACATGCCGATGGTGATGAAGGGACGCTTGAGAATGTCCTTGGCGATCTCCACCCAGTCGTAGCTCTGATCCAGTCCCAGATAGATGTTGAAGTGCAGCAGTGCGTAGAAGAAGGCAAACAGACCTAGCATGCGGCGCAGGCGCAGCAACCAGTTGAGGCCAGTAAGCTTGCGCAACGGCGTGACCGTCAGGGTGATCAGCAGGAAGCGCAGAGCCCAGTCGCCGAGATCGCGGATGATGGTCTCGATCGGATTGGCGCCGAGGACCTCCTCGGGCAGGCCGAGCGGGTTGATGCGCAGCACGTCGGCGCAGAAGCCCGCCACCAGCCAGGCCAGTGGTAGAAGGCAGACGATGAACAGCAGCGTCTTGATGGCGGAGACGCTGCGCGGGCCGGGATTGCGCAGGCTCATCAGAAGTTCCGGCGCAGGTCCATGCCGGTATAGAGACTGGCCACCTGGTCGACGTAGCCGTTGAACATCAGGGTCGGCCGCTTGAGGATGTCGCCGATGCGACGCTCCTTGGCCTGGCTCCAGCGCGGATGGTCGACTTCCGGATTGACGTTGGAATAGAAGCCGTACTCGGTCGGCCCCGCCTTCATCCACGAGGTGCGCGGCTCCTTGTCGGTGAAGCGGATCTTGACGATGGACTTGGCACCTTTGAAGCCGTACTTCCATGGCACCACCAGGCGCATCGGCGCGCCGTTCTGGTTGGGTAGGGCTTCACCGTAGAGGCCGACCGCCATGATGGTGAGCGGGTGCATGGCTTCGTCGAGGCGCAGGCCTTCGATATAGGGCCAGTCGAGATAGCGGCGATTGATGCCGGGCATGTTGTCGGGCTGCACGTCGGTGTAGAACTCGACGTACTTGGCGCTGCCCAGCGGCTCGACCTGCTTGAGCAGGGAGGCGAGCGGCAAGCCGACCCATGGGATGACCATGCTCCAGCCTTCCACGCAGCGCATGCGGTAGATGCGCTCTTCCAGTGGGGCAACCTTGAGCACATCGTCGATGCTCAGGGTCTTGGCCTGCTTGACCATACCTTCAATGCTGACGGTCCATGGCCGCGTGCGCAGTGTGTCGGCGCGACGCGAGGGGTCGACCTTGCTGGTGCCGAACTCGTAGTAGTTGTTGTAGTGGCTGACGTCCTGGTAGTCGGTCAGCGTCTCGCCCGTGGTCGAGAAAGGGCTTTTGCGTGCCGTCGAGAACGGTGGCGTCGGCT
>DATMTO010000118.1:0-10731 GCA_035564055.1 Rhodocyclaceae bacterium
CCGGACGGTGTGTTCCTGTCTAACGGCCCGGGCGACCCCGAGCCTTGCGACTATGCCATCGAGGCGATCAAGGTTTTCCTCGACAAGAAGGTGCCGACCTTCGGCATCTGTCTCGGCCACCAGTTGCTGGCACTCGCCAGCGGCGCCAAGACCATGAAAATGGGCACCGGCCACCACGGCGCCAACCACCCGGTCAAGGATCTCGACTCCGGCCAGGTGCTGATCACCAGCCAGAACCACGGTTTCGCCGTCGATCCGGCGACCATGCCGGCGAACTTGCGCGTGACCCATGTGTCACTGTTTGATGGCACCAACCAGGGCATCGAACGCACCGACGTGCCGGCCTTCAGCTTCCAGGGTCACCCTGAAGCCAGTCCCGGCCCGCAGGACGTCGCTTACTTATTTGATCGCTTCATCAAGCTGATGGAGGCGAAGTAATCATGGCAAAACGCACAGACATCAATTCCATCCTCATCATCGGCGCCGGCCCCATCATCATCGGCCAGGCCTGTGAATTCGACTACTCCGGCGCGCAAGCCTGCAAGGCCCTGCGCGAAGAGGGTTACAAGGTCATCCTGGTCAATTCGAATCCGGCCACGATCATGACCGATCCGAACATGGCCGATGTGACCTACATCGAGCCGATCACCTGGCAGGTGGTGGAGAACATCATTGCCAAGGAACGTCCGGATGCGATCCTGCCGACCATGGGCGGCCAGACCGCGCTCAACTGCGCGCTGGATCTCGCCAAGCACGGCGTGCTCGACAAGTACAAGGTCGAGATGATCGGCGCCTCCAAGGAAGCCATCGACAAGGCCGAAGACCGCGAGAAGTTCAAGAAGGCCATGACCAAGATTGGTCTGGGTTCGGCGCGTTCGGGCATTGCTCACTCGCTGGAAGAAGCTCAGCAAGTGCAGAGCGTGATGGGCTTCCCGACCATCATCCGTCCGTCCTTCACCATGGGCGGTTCGGGCGGCGGCATTGCCTACAACCAGGAAGAATTCGTCGAGATCTGCAAGCGCGGCCTCGAAGCCTCGCCGACCAGCGAGCTGCTGATTGAAGAATCGCTGCTCGGCTGGAAGGAGTTCGAGATGGAAGTGGTGCGTGACCGCAAGGACAACTGCATCATCGTCTGCTCGATCGAAAATCTCGACCCGATGGGCGTGCACACCGGCGACTCCATCACCGTCGCACCGGCGCAGACGCTGACCGACAAGGAATACCAGATCATGCGTAACGCATCGATCGCGGTGTTGCGCGAGATCGGCGTGGATACCGGTGGCTCGAACGTGCAGTTCGCCATCAACCCGGATGACGGCCGCATGATCGTCATTGAAATGAACCCGCGCGTGTCGCGCTCCTCGGCACTGGCCTCCAAGGCCACCGGCTTCCCGATCGCCAAGATCGCTGCCAAGCTGGCTGTCGGTTACACGCTGGACGAACTGAAGAACGAAATCACCGGCGGCGCGACCCCGGCGTCGTTCGAGCCTTCGATCGACTATGTCGTGACCAAGGTGCCGCGTTTTGCCTTCGAAAAATTCCCGATGGCCAATGATCGCCTGACCACGCAGATGAAGTCGGTTGGCGAAGTCATGGCCATGGGCCGCACCTTCCAGGAGTCGCTGCAGAAAGCCCTGCGTGGTCTGGAAACCAGCGTCTATGGTCTGGATGAAGTCGAGGCCACGCGCGAAGAAATCGAGCGCGAGATCGCTAATCCGGGCGCCGAGCGCCTGTGGTACGTCGGCCAGGCTTTCCGCGACGGCATGACCTTCGATGAAGTCTTCAACCTGACCAAGATTGATCCGTGGTTCCTGGTGCAGATTCAGGACATCGTTCAGGTCGAAGAGTCGCTGCGTCCAAGAAAAGTCGAGAGTCTCTCCAAGGACGAGATCCGCAACCTCAAGCGCAAGGGCTTCTCCGATCGTCGCCTGGCCAATCTGATGGGCAGCGACGAGACCACGGTGCGCAAGTTCCGCCAATCGCTGGGCGTGCGCCCGGTCTACAAGCGCGTTGATACCTGCGCTGCCGAATTCGCCACCGGCACGGCCTACATGTACTCGACCTACGAGGAAGAGTGCGAAGCGCAGCCGACCAACAAGAAGAAGATCATGGTCCTTGGCGGCGGTCCGAACCGCATCGGCCAGGGGATTGAGTTCGACTACTGCTGCGTGCATGCCGCGCTGGCGATGCGCGAAGACGGCTACGAGACCATCATGGTCAACTGCAATCCGGAAACCGTGTCGACCGACTACGACACCTCGGATCGCCTGTATTTCGAACCGCTGACGCTGGAAGATATTCTCGAAATCGTCGATGTCGAAAAGCCCGCTGGCGTGATCGTGCAGTTCGGCGGTCAGACCCCGCTCAAGCGCGCGCGCGACCTTGAAGCCAATGGCGTGCCCATCATCGGCACCAGCCCGGACATGATCGACGCTGCCGAAGACCGCGAGCGCTTCCAGAAGCTGCTGCACGACCTGAACCTCAAGCAGCCGCCCAACCGCACCGCGCGTACGCCGGAACAGGCCATTGAGCTGGCCAACGAAATCGGCTACCCGCTGGTGGTTCGCCCGTCCTATGTGCTTGGCGGCCGCGCCATGGAAATCGTCCATGAGCAGAAGGAGCTGGAGCGCTACATGCGCGAGGCGGTCAAGGTCTCCAACGATTCGCCGGTGCTGCTCGACCGCTTCCTGAATGATGCGATCGAAGTCGACGTCGATGCATTGAGCGACGGCAAACAGGTCATCATCGGCGGCATCATGGAGCACATCGAACAGGCCGGCGTGCACTCGGGCGACTCCGCCTGCTCGCTGCCGCCGTACTCGCTGAGCAAGGAAATCCAGGACGAGATCCGCCGCCAGACCGCCGCCATGGCCAAGGGCCTGAACGTGGTCGGCCTGATGAACGTGCAGTTCGCCGTGCAGAAGCAGGCCGACGGCAGCGACGTCATCTACGTGCTGGAAGTGAATCCGCGCGCCTCGCGTACGGTGCCCTTCGTCTCCAAGGCCACCAGTATTCCGCTGGCCAAGGTTGCTGCGCGCTGCATGGCCGGCCGCAGCCTCGCCGATCAGGGCATCACCAGTGAAGTGATCCCGCCGTACTACTCGGTCAAGGAAGCCGTGTTCCCGTTCAACAAGTTCCCGGGCGTCGATACCATTCTCGGCCCGGAAATGAAGTCGACCGGCGAAGTCATGGGCGTCGGCCGCACTTTCGGCGAGGCTTTCGTCAAGTCGCAAATGGCGTCTGGTACCAAGCTGCCAAAGTCCGGCAAGGCCTTCATCAGCGTCAAGCAGGGCGACAAGGTGAAGGCAGTTGAGGTTGCACGCGAATTGCACGATCTCGGCTTCACGCTGGTCGCGACACGAGGAACAGCCGCAGCCATCAGCGAAGCCGGCCTGCCGGTAACGCCGGTGCAGAAGGTAACCGAAGGTCGCCCGCACATCGTCGACATGATCAAGAACAACGAGATTGCCTTCATCGTGAATACGGTCGAGGAAAAGCGCTCGGCGATTCAGGACTCACGCTCGATTCGTACCTCGGGTCTAGCCCAGAAGGTAACCTCGTTCACCACCATCGAAGGCGCGCGCGCCGCCTGCGCCGGCATGCGCCACCTGGCCGAGCTGGAAACCTACTCTGTGCAATCCATGCACGCGGAGCTGAGCAAATGAGCGGAAAGACTCCCATCACGCTGCGCGGCGCCGAACTGCTGCGCGCCGAGCTGCACAAGCTAAAGACCGTTGATCGTCCGACCATCGTGGCAGCGATCGCCGAAGCGCGCAGCCACGGCGACATCTCGGAAAACGCCGAATACGATTCGGCCAAGGAGCGCCAGGGTTTTATCGAAGGCCGTATTCTTGAGGTCGAGGGCAAGTTGTCGAATGCCCAGATCATTGATCCGGCCGCGCTGGACGCGGACGGCCGCGTGGTTTTCGGTGCGACTGTCGAGCTTGAGGATCAGGACAGCGGCAACACCGTGACCTATCAGATCGTCGGCGACGACGAGGCCGATCTCAAGGTCGGCAAGATTTCGCTCAATTCGCCCGTGGCGCGCGCTCTGATCGGCAAGTACGCCGGTGATCTCGCCGAGGTACAGGCGCCGGGCGGCGTACGCGAGTACGAAATCCTCGACGTCAAGTACATCTGAGCGCCTTTGCGTCGCTAGTGGGCTGATGAAAAAGCTGGCGGACGCGCTGTATTCCCTGTGCCTGACGGTCTGGGTCGGTGGCCTGATGGCCATCGGCTATGTGGCCGTGCCGGTGCTGTTTGCCCAGCTGCAGGATCGCACGCTGGCCGGGACGCTGGCAGGACACATGTTTGCGGTGGGCAGCTGGATCGCCCTGGCTTGCGCGGCCTATCTGCTGGCTTATCTCTGGTGTTCGCACGGCCGCACTGCATTGCGCAATCGCGTTGTCTGGCTGGTGGTCGCGATGCTGGCCTTGAGTCTCATCGGGCAGTGGGTGATTCAGCCCATCATTGCCGACCTGCGTGCTCAGGCCCTGCCTTTGCCGGTGATGCAAAGCCCGCTGGCGGCGAGCTTTGGCCGCTGGCATGGAGTATCCAGCGTGCTGTATCTGATTCAGGCAGGGTTGGGCGTGGCGCTGGTCATTGCACAGGGCCGTGGCCGTCGGCCGTAAAGCCTTAGCGCGTACGCGTGGGGCGGCGCGGCTTGCCCTGAACGATACTGCGGGCGCGAGCAGCCTTGTCGGTCTTGGCCGCAGTAGCCTTCTTGCTCAGACGCGGGGCTGCCGTCTTCCTCGCCGTAGCCTTGCGCGTACCGGCAACTTCGGGTTCCTCGGCGCGTTCGCGCCACAGCACGAGCAGGTTGCCGATATGTTGAACCGCTGCAGCCTGCAGCTGGGTGCTGATGGCTTCGAGCAACTGATCGCGCTCTGCGCGTTCGCAATCGTAGACCCGGACCTTGATCAGTTCGTGGGCCTTGAGGCAGCGGTCGATTTCCTTGAGCACCGATTCCGTCAGGCCCTTTTGGCTGATACTGACAACGGGCTTGAGGCTATGGGCGGCGGCACGGAGCGTACGGCGCTGGTTAGTGGTAATTTCAGTCATAGGCGCCATTGTACCAGCCAGGGGCTGGCGACCAGAGAGTTGAAACGAGAAACAGAATGTCCTTGAACGAAAGCGGGAAAAAGCACCGCCACAACAAGTCGTGGATGCATGAACATATCAACGACCCCTACGTAAAGCGTGCCAAGGCCGAGGGATGGCGCTCGCGCGCAGCTTTCAAGCTGATCGAGATTGACGCCAAGGACAAGCTGCTCAAGTCCGGCACGGTGGTGGTCGATCTTGGCTCGGCGCCGGGGAGCTGGTCTCAGGTGGCTGCCAAGCGCATCAAGCCGAACGGCATGCTGGTCGCGCTCGACTTGCTGGAAATGGAGCCGATTCCTGATGTGACCTTCATTCAGGGGGATTTTCGCGAGGATGAGCCTCTCAAACAACTGGAGGAGGCGCTCGCTGGGCGTCAGGTTGACCTTGTTTTATCGGATATGGCCCCCAATATGTCCGGAGTGGAAGTCACCGATCAGGCGCGTGTCATGTATCTGGCCGAGCTGACCCTGGATTTTTGCCGCCAACACCTGAAACCCGGCGGCGATTTGCTGGTCAAGGTATTCATGGGGAGCGGTTTCGAAGAGCTGAGGGCGCAAATGCGCGAGGTTTTTGCAAATGTGCAGGTGCGAAAGCCCGATGCTTCGCGCGATCGCAGCGCTGAAACCTTTCTTTTGGCACGTGGACGCAAGTAGCAGGCGAAACCGGCTTGGTAAAAGAAGCAAAAACCCCGCAGGAAAGGGCCGCGCTATGCGGTCCATAGTTTGCAGGCACAGGCATTCGGCTCTAGAATAGGCTGATGCAGTTTTACTTAAAGCCCGGTTCGGGCGAGCGAGGCATGCTTTGAACAATCTCTTCAAGAACATCGCGATCTGGATGGTGATCGGCATTGTGCTGATGACGGTATTCAACCAGTTCAACACCCGTCAGACGGCCCAGAACACCATTGACTATTCGCAGTTCCTGGATGAGGTTCGCCAGGAGCGCATCAGCAAGGTGACGATCCAGGGTCGCACGCTGGAAGCGTTGACCACTGACGGCAAGAAGGTGATTTCCTACGCACCGCCCGACCTGTGGATGGTCTCCGACCTGCTCAAGTACAACGTCAAGGTCGTCGCCAAGCCTGAGGAAGAGCAGTCCTTCCTCACCAGCCTCTTCGTTTCCTGGTTCCCGATGCTGCTCCTGATCGGCGTGTGGATCTTCTTCATGCGTCAGATGCAGGGTGGCGGCAAGGGCGGCGCGTTCTCGTTCGGCAAGAGCAAGGCGCGCATGATGGACCAGGCTGCCAACACCATCACCTTTGCTGACGTCGCCGGTTGCGACGAAGCCAAGGAAGATGTGTCAGAACTGGTCGACTTTCTGCGCGACCCTTCCAAGTTCCAGAAGCTGGGCGGCCGCATCCCGCGTGGCGTGCTGATGGTCGGCTCGCCGGGTACCGGCAAGACCCTGCTCGCCAAGGCCATCGCCGGCGAAGCCAAGGTGCCGTTTTTCTCGATCTCCGGTTCCGACTTCGTTGAAATGTTCGTCGGCGTCGGCGCGGCCCGCGTGCGCGACATGTTCGAGAACGCCAAGAAGCATGCGCCGTGCATCATTTTTATCGACGAAATCGATGCGGTTGGTCGTCAGCGCGGTGCCGGTCTCGGCGGCGGCAACGACGAACGCGAACAGACCTTGAACCAGTTGCTGGTCGAGATGGACGGTTTCGAAGGCACCACCGGCGTGATCGTGATTGCCGCGACCAACCGTCCGGATGTGCTCGATCCCGCGCTGATGCGTCCGGGCCGCTTCGACCGTCAGGTCATTGTGCCGCTGCCCGACATCCGCGGCCGTGAACAGATCCTCAATGTGCACATGCGCAAGGTGCCGATTGCACCGGACGTCGATGCCAATGTGCTGGCCCGCGGCACGCCGGGCATGTCCGGCGCCGACCTCGCCAATCTGGTTAACGAAGCGGCCCTGTTTGCTGCCCGCGTCAACAAGCGCGTGGTCGACATGGACGACTTCGAGAAGGCCAAGGACAAGATCTTCATGGGCGCCGAGCGCAAGTCCATGGTCATGTCCGAGGAAGAGCGCATCATGACCGCCTATCACGAGTCCGGCCATGCCGTCGTCGCCAAGTTGCTGCCGCGCGTTGATCCGGTGCACAAGGTCACCATCATTCCGCGTGGTCGTGCCCTGGGCGTGACCTGGACGCTGCCTGAGCGCGATTCGCTCGGTCAGGACCGCGACCAGATGCTGCAACGCATTTCCATGGCCCTCGGCGGCCGTATCGCCGAAGAGGTGTTCATGAACCGCATGACCACCGGCGCATCGAGCGACTTCGAGCATGCCACTAACATCGCCCGCAACATGGTTACGCGCTACGGCATGTCCGATGCGCTCGGCACCATGGTCTACGGCGAGAACGAAGGCGAGGTCTTCCTCGGCCGTTCGGTGACCACGCACAAGAACCTGTCCGAAGCCACCATGCAGAAGGTCGATTCGGAAATCCGTCGCATCATCGACGAGCAGTACACGATTGCGCGCCGCCTGATCGAAGAGAACCGCGACAAGGTCGAGATCATGACCAAGGCTCTGCTTGAGTGGGAAACGCTCGATGCCGAGCAGGTGACCGACATCATGGAAGGTCGTCCGCCGCGCGCGCCCAAGCCGAGCGCCGGCCTGGCCAAGCCGCCAGCCGACAACAGCAGCCCGGGCGCCGCGCCCAGCGCGACTGCACCGGCCTGAGGCCTGATCGTTTCAACCGAACCGGATTGCGAGCCATCGCAATCCGGTTTTTCTTTGTGGATTCCAGATGATTCTTCAGTGCGGCCGATACCGGCTCGAATTTGAGCGCCCCCTGATCATGGGCATTGTCAATGTCACCGCCGACTCCTTTTCCGGGGACGGGCACGCGGGTCGTGGCCTGGATGCGGCTCTGCGTCATGCCGAAGCCTTGTTGGCCGAAGGTGCCGACCTGCTCGACATCGGTGGCGAGTCCTCGCGTCCGGGTGCGCTGGCAGTGCCGGAAGCCGAAGAGCTTGCCCGCGTTGTCCCGCTCGTGGAGAGGCTCAAGGACTGCGGCGTGCCGCTGTCGATCGATACCGTCAAGCCGGCCGTCATGCGTGCCGCGATTGCCGCCGGGGCCGACCTGATCAATGACATTGCCGCGCTAAAAGCGCCGGGTGCGCTGGAGGCCGTGGCGGACAGTCAGGCTGCGGTGTGCCTGATGCATATGCAGGGCACCCCAGGCACCATGCAGGCCGATCCACAGTATGTTGATGTAGTCGGCGAGGTCATGCAGTTTCTCGCCGAGCGGGCGGCGGCGGCTGGGGCAGCGGGCATCGCCCGTGAGCGCATTGTGCTTGACCCCGGCTTCGGCTTCGGCAAGACGCTGGCACACAATCAGACCCTGTTCAGGGCCTTGCCGCAGTTGCAGCGCTTCGAGTTGCCTCTGCTGGTCGGCGTGTCGCGCAAGTCCATGCTCGGTCAGATCACCGGCCGCGACGTCGGCGCACGCATGCCGGCCAGCATCGCCGCCGCCATGCTGGCCGTGCGCCAGGGTGCTGCCATCGTACGCGTCCATGATGTGGCGGCTACAAAGGACGCTTTGGCGGTACTATCCGCACTCGATTCAAATGACTTTTCCGGAGAGACTCGATGAGTCGCAAGTATTTCGGTACCGATGGCGTGCGTGGTCGTGTTGGCAGCGCCCCCATTACCCCCGAGTTCGTGATGCGTCTCGGCTATGCGGCGGGTATGACGCTGGCCCATAACCCCGCAGCGCGCGGACACCTCAAGGAGTCCGACCGTCCCGCTGTGCTGATCGGCAAGGACACGCGTATTTCCGGCTACATGCTGGAAGCGGCGCTGGAGGCCGGTTTCTCTGCCGCCGGTGTTGATGTAATGCTGTGCGGCCCGCTGCCAACGCCGGCGGTGGCCTATCTCACGCGTGCTCTGCGTCTGCAGGCGGGAGTGGTGATCTCCGCCTCGCACAATCCTTACGACGACAATGGCATCAAATTTTTCTCGGCGCAAGGCACCAAACTGCCGGATGCCGTGGAGCTTGAAATCGAGCAGCGCATCGATCAGCCCATGGGCTGCCAGGAGTCGGCCAAGCTCGGCCGCGCGGTGCGCATCGCCGATGCAGCCGGCCGCTACATCGAATTCTGCAAGAGTACCTTTCCGAACGACCTGGACCTGCGCGGCCTCAAGATCGTCGTCGATTGTGCCCACGGCGCTGCCTATAGCGTCGCCCCGTCGGTGTTTCACGAACTTGGCGCGGAGGTCGTCAGCATCGGCACCAGCCCCAATGGCCTCAATATCAACGATAACGTTGGCGCTACCGCGCCCGACAGCCTGCGCCGCGCCGTACTCGAACACAAGGCCGATCTGGGCGTGGCTGTCGACGGCGATGGCGATCGTCTGGTCATGGTCGATGCCGAGGGCAAGGTCTATGACGGCGACATGCTGTTGTATGTGATCGGACGCCAGCAGTCGCGCCAGGGCAAGGTCGCCGGCATCGTCGGCACCCTGATGAGTAACCTCGGTTTCGAGCATGCGCTCGGCCGCCTCGGCATCGGTTTCGATCGCGCCAAGGTTGGCGACCGTTACGTGCTCGAAATGATGCAGGCCAAGGGCTGGTTGCTGGGCGGCGAGAATTCCGGCCATATCATCTGCCTCGACAAGCACACCACGGGCGACGGCATCATCGCCGCGCTGCAGGTGCTGGCCGCCTTGCAGAATGCCGGCGAGACGCTGGCCCAGGCCTGCAGCGACCTGAGCATGTATCCGCAGAAGCTGATCAATGTACGCCTGCCGCTGGGCTTTGACTGGCGAGCCGATCCCGGCATCCGCGAAGCTGCGGAAGCTGCCGAGCAATCACTCAACGGCAGTGGCCGCGTTCTGCTGCGCCCTTCCGGCACCGAGCCGCTGTTACGCGTGATGGTCGAGGGGCGTGTTGCCGACGACGTGATGCGGCATGCGGAAGGCATCGCTGCAGCTGCCCGTGCTGCCATGCAGGAATAAGACGTGGTCGTGTGGCGGGTATTTTTGCTGTGTGTCGTACTGGCGGGTTGTGCCACTGAACGGCTCGGCGATGCCAATCAGCTGATAACCCGTCAGGTGCGTGCGCCTGGGGCACTTGAAAACCAGCGGGCGACATTCAGCGCCAAGCTGGAGCAGCGCATTCTGCGCAAAATCGATGCGGCGGCACGCTCCGGTAGCGGGCCTGGTACGCTGGATTTTCTCGTTCTTTCAGGTGGGGGCGAGTACGGGGCCTTCGGCGTCGGCATCCTGCAAGGATGGCCGGACAGAGGTCCGCTGGGACGCCCCGACTTTGATGTCGTGACGGGTATCAGCACCGGCGGCCTGATTGCACCCTTTGCCTTCCTCGGCACCGAAGACTCGATAACGCACATCGATAGCATCTATCGGCATACCGATCGCAAGTTCGCGACCGTGCGTGACATGCTCTTTTTCCTGCCTTGGCGCGAGTCTTTTTACGACAACTCGACAATGCGTGAGCGTGTGCATGGCGAGGCCAACGAGAGCCTGGCACGTGGCGTTGCCAGCGCCTACGATGAGGGGCGCTTGTTGTTGATCGGGACGACCAATATAGACTTGGGCCGAATGCGGATCTGGGACTATGGGCTTGAGTCGCACAAGGCGCTTGAGAGCGGCAATTACGCCCGC
>DATMTO010000119.1:0-4597 GCA_035564055.1 Rhodocyclaceae bacterium
GAATCCGCAAGCCTATGCCGAGGCGACGCCGCAGCAGCGCAAGCTGATCGACCTCGTGCGTCGGCTGGCGCCGGAATACGGCATCAGCCCGCGGCTGGCGCTGGCCGTGGCGCGCACCGAATCGGCCCTGAATCCGGGGGCCGTTTCGCCGCGTAATGCGCAGGGACTGATGCAGCTGATTCCGGAAACGTCGGAACGTTTCAACGTCAAGAAACCCTTCGATCCCGAGCAGAACGTGCGTGGCGGACTGGCCTATTTGCGTTGGCTGCTGGCCTATTACGAAGGCAACGTGCCGCTGACGCTGGCGGCCTACAATGCCGGCGAGGGTGCGGTGAATCGTTATCGCGGCATTCCACCGTATGCGGAAACCCGCGACTACGTGACGCGCATCATGCAGTCCTTCAAGAAGGAAGCCCATCCCTTTAACGCCACCATCACTGAACCTTCGCCGGAGCTGGCGCGCTGCGTGGTGAAAAAGACATGGTGAAGCTGCTGACCTTTCTGCTGGGTATTGCCTGTGCGTTGTCGGCGCAGGCCGGTCTGCCTGAACTGATCGCGCGCACCAAGCCCTCCATCGTGGCGATCGCGAGCTATCAGAAACTGCGCAGCCCGGCGCTGCAGATTCGCGGCAGCGGCTTCGTCGTCGGCGACGGACAGACGGTCGTCACCAATCTGCATGTGCTGCCTGAGCGCATGGAGGCAGACGAACGCCTGGTCGTGGTGATTCCCGGCTCGCCGGTGCGCATGGTGGATGCCGACGCGCAGACCAAGGACAAGGACCATGATCTTGCCCTGCTGCGCATTCCGTCGGCACTGCCGGCCTTGCGCTTGGGAACACCGGAGGGCGTGCGCGAAGGACAGGAAATCTTCTTCACCGGCTTTCCGATCGGCGCCGCGCTGGGCGCGGTACCGGTGACCCATCGCGGCATTATCTCGGCCATCACGCCGCTGGCCTTGCCCGGCGGCAACGACAGGCAGATCAACAGCGCGGCGATCCGTCAGTTGCGCAACGGCCCCCTGACGGCCTATCAGCTTGACGCTACCGCCTACCCGGGCAACAGCGGCAGCGCCTTGCTCGACGCCGACAACGGCGAAGTGCTGGGCATCATCAACATGGTCTTCGTCAAGGGCAGCAAGGAATCGGCCCTGAGCCAGCCGACCGGCATCTCGTTCGCCATCCCGGTCCGTCATCTGCTCGACCTGCTCGGCTCCGCACGGCGCTAAGGCAGAGGCAGAGGCTGGGGAAGGCGTTCAGGCGCCGGCTTCCTTTTTCGGCCGCGGCCGCAGCGACTTCATGCACAGGTGATAGACGAGCAGCGCCGGCGGCATGCGATGCCAGTGCGCGCGCAGGTACAGCACGAAGGTGGCCAGCGCGGTTCCGGGCTGACGCGCGCTCGGGTGCGTGGAGCCGAGCACTTTCAACCATAGCTGATTGATGATGCTGCCGGCCAGGCCGCGCGAGCGCTCGGCCTCGCCGAGCACCGCGGCCGGAATCGGCGTATCGAACAGGCTGCTGCAGTAGCGCAGGCAATAGTGCAGGGGCCGGGTCAAACCGAGCGCACGTGCGCGGGCGAGGAGCTCCGGCCAGAAGGTCTCGTTCTGCGTGAAATGTCGCAGCAGCAGATCCAGATCCGACATGTCGCGCAAGCCGTGACTGAATTCCTCGTTGTAGAAAAGATGCGTGGCGCTGTGCAGCACCATGTCGGTCGGCGCAAGCACGCGGATGCCGGGTTGTTCGGGCACGGGCTGGGCCGCGGCGAAGAGCGCGGCGGTGTCCGGCTTCAGGTCGGCCGTGGTCGGAACGATGGCGTGATGCACATCAAGCACGGTCATGCGGCGGATATGCAGCATCGGCGGCAGCTCGTGCATCCATTGCCGGTAGTAGCGCTGATCGTAGGGATCGTGATGCGTGGTCGCCCAGCCGTTGAGCATCAGCGTCGCCTCAACTTCGCCGATACGCTCGTGCGGCACTAGGATGTCGAGATCGGAGAACAGGCGCCCCTGTGCGGCCGGCAGGTCAGCCATCAGGTAGGCGCCGCCCTTGAGCAGGATGGGCGTGACGCCGATTGCGTTCAGCGCCAGGCGCACATGATCGACTTCACGTCGCACTGCCAGATCCTGCGCGTCGGCTACGACCAGTGCCGATTCAAAGTGCATGCGCGGCTGCGCCGGAATGTGCTCCAGCAGTCCGGCTTCGCGGCACAGTACTGCCAGCCGCGCCAGCAGATCGGCGCTGCGCGCCTGGCGAATGAGCAGATCCCACTCGTCTAGGCGCAGTTGTCGCAGGCGATCAATGTCCTTGAGCGCCAGCCGCGTCAGATCGTGCTTCATGCGGTTGCTACCAGCGCATTGCAGGCCGTTACTGCGTCCTCGAGCGATCCGTATTCGAGGCTGAGGCATTCGCAGGCATCGGTAAAGCGACCGAGCGCATCGAAGCCGTGACGTCCGTGCAGGTCGAAATTGAAGGCGTTCTGGATCAGGGCCATCATGCCCCGCGCCTTGGTCAACGACTGGCGGGCCAGGCCAGCGCCGGTGGTGTACTTGGGCAACACGATCCAGCCGGGCGCAGCTGTTTCACCCGCGCGCTCCAGAGCGTCCTGCGGTGCGCGCATGTGCGCGACTGCGCCCTTGATGGTGTCATTGACGGTGGGATTGAAGACCGCCTGTGGCGCGAAACGCTTCAGGATGTCGATCGACTGGTTCTTTAGACTGACCGGGCGTGGCAGCGGGACGACGCGGCAGGTGCGTGGATCGATCAAGGCCAGCTCATCCGACAGCAACCGCCAGCCGCGGTGGGCGAGCCCTGCGCACAGCGTGCTTTTGCCTGAGCCCGGCGGGGCCGGCAGCAACAAGGTCTTGCCATGACGTTCGAGTACCGCAGCGTGAATGATCAGATACTGGTGGCAGTGGTTCGATACGCACCAGTTAAGTCCCCATTCGAGCATGGGAAAGGCCTGATCGGCGGGCAGGGGGTGAAATGCCGGCGTGTCGTCGAAGAAGAAATGCACCTGCGGACGGTACCAGCGCCGCAGGCTGGCCGGTCGGTCGATGCGTACATGAAAGTCCGCGAAGCCGGTTTCGATCTGATGCCCCGCATAGTGCAGGGCGATACCCTCGGCCAACAGCGGAGAGTGGGAGCGGATGCAGGACACGACGGGGCCTGTGCGCAGGTATAGGCCTTCCCGCAATCTGGCCTGCAGATCGCTCGGGGACAGATCGGCGACGATCAATTCGGGGTTACCAAGGTATCGGCAAGAGGTTCGGCAAGGCCGATACGGTAAAACTCCGGCAAGGCGAGGTCAAGCACAGCCACGGCTTCCGTCCGACTGGTGCCGGGCGCGCAGCAGGCAAGCAGATGCTCGGCGAGTTCGGACAGGCTCGCGGACTGCGGTGCGCGATCGGCGAGGAAACTCAGAATGCGTGCGCTGGGGGCGCTGAGTAGCAGGCTGTGTCCGAGTCGTTGACTGAAGACGACGACTTCATCCTCGTCCCAGTCCTGCCAGGCGAGTCCCAGATTATCGGCAATACGCCAGGCTGCGGCTGAAGACACGCGCTAGAGGGATGGAGCTCAGCTCCAGGTGGTGTTGAGGTAGCCGATGATGCCGCCGCTACCGCCGGTATCAGAGCCGGCGATATAGGGTAGCGAGGGCGAGTTCGAGTACCACTTGATGCCCGCGACCGGCTCGTAGTAGCCCTTGGTGGCGTATTCGTACCAGATGCGATTGACGACGTCGTCGACGCTGAGAATGGAACTCGGCGTGCAACCGCTGGCGGCGTTGAGCAGCGCCGCAACGCAGGCGCGCGCGACCGCCTTGCTGCCGCCGCCGCCGCTTTCGAGCACGTCAAGCAGGGTGGCATCGGCACTGAAGGGGCTGGAGCCACCGCCGAAGACCGACTTGAAGGTCGTGGCGGGAATGGTGCCCTTCTTGGTGGTGATCTTGTTGCTGTAGTAGGGGGCCGGCCAGTTTTCGGGGCCTGTGTGATTTTTCCAGTAGCCGGGGCTGCGGCCATTCGAGGACTGCAGGAGTTCGGGGCGGCTGTTGCAGACCGAACCGAAGGCAGACGGCGTGGTGCTGTGGCAGGCAAAGGCGGAGCGGCTGGCAAAAGCCATCAGTACCGGCGTCATGCCAGCGCCGAGCTTGAGCAGCTTGCGACGGCTCGCAGCGACATCGGTGTGCTGCGGCGTGCTGCCTGCATCGTTCTGATCACGATTGCTCATGGGCTCTCCCGGTTGCGGATGATTTTATTGTAGCGGTTTTGCTTGCTGGAAATAGTCGATTTTTGTCCAAAAGACACAAAAACATCGAGACTCGGCAATTATAGGGTGCGTACGAAAAATTCCAATAAATGCCACCCCATAATTAAGCATGAGACATGCCTGTTTTTATGGTTTAAGCATTCCTTTTTAAAACATCGATTTATTCTTTATGGTCGATTTGTGGTGTAAAAAAAATCGACATATTTCGCCCCGATTGAGGTGCGTTTGCAAGGCCGGTGAAAGTGAAAGCTTTGAGGTAATTTTGCAACAGTCGCTTTGTACTCTCGGCGGGCCTGGCGAGATCCCCGAAACGGCTGTGCCGGCATGGGTGTGCGTGGT
>DATMTO010000120.1:0-2394 GCA_035564055.1 Rhodocyclaceae bacterium
CGTCGCCAGCTTACGTACCTCGTCGGCCACGACCGCAAAACCGCGCCCGTCCTCGCCGGCGCGCGCCGCCTCGATGGCGGCGTTCAGCGCCAGCAGATTGGTCTGACCGGCGATCTCGTTGACCTCGGCCACAATCGCCGACACGGTGGTGCCGGCCTCGGCCAGCGCATAGACATTGTTGGCGGTGGTGCTGACCTTGTTATTGAGCTCACCCATGTGGACAACGCCGGCCTGGATGCTGCTCGCATTCTGCGTCGCCATTTCACCCGAGCTGCGCGTGGCCTGCGCCGCCGACATGGTGGTGACCGAAATCTCCTCGATCTGCTGGCTGATGCGATGCACCGACTGCTGGATTTGCTGGGTCGAGGCGGAACTCGATGCCGAGATGGTCGCCAGCGAAATCGAGGCCTCGTGCATTTCGATCGCCGCGCGTTCGTTGGCGCGGATGACGCGCTGCATTTCCGACAGGCCGTCCTGCAGGCTGCCCACCAGCGCATTGAAGGCAGCGATGGCGCGGCCAATCTCGTCGTTGTTGCGCACCGGCACGCGCTGCGTCAGGTCAAGCGATGCGGCAATCTCGGCCATGGTCGCGCTCATCTCCTGCAAGGGTGCGCTGACGCGGCGGTACAGCACCCAGCCGGCAGCGGCCATCAGCATGATGATCAGTACCGTGACGCTGGCCAGTACATAGCCCGAACGATCAAAACGCGCATGCAGCTGTGCAATGGCCTCATCCTTGTCGCGCTGCTTCTCGGCACGCAGCGACAGCATGACCTGACCTATTTCCTGTGCCGCCGGTTCAACGCTGCCGAACAGGATGGGATCGGCCAGCGCCCGCTGGCTACCGTTCAGGTCGATGATGCTCTGCACTGCGGCGCGATAGACGACAAAGGCGTCTTCGGCATGCTTGAGGAGTGCGTCCTCCTTTTCGCCCTTGCCGAATTCGCGCTGCCTAGCCAGCGCCTGTGCCAGGGCATCCAGTCCGGCCGGCAATTTTTCCTTGAGCTGTGCAAACAGCGCATCGTCCGGCGCATACACCACCGACACCAGCAGCAGCTGGAAACGCTGCAGCTCGGCATCGAGATCGGTGGCAGCCACGGCGCCAGGGACTGCGCGGGCCGTCACCTGCATGACCTCGCCGGCAATGCTGCGCGCCTGGTACTGTGCGAACCCACCGAGGGCAAGCATGGCCGACAGGCCAAGGCAGAGAAGAAGAAGGATGCGATGCTTGATACTCATGTTGCTGTACGCGGAGAACGCCGGAAAGCCGGCTCAGGTCGCCAGTAGAACAGCCTGATGTTACGGGCGCGTTAAATGACTTCCCGCCGTAACAGGATTGAAACGACGCGGCAACGCAGCTCGCTTTCCCGTGAAAATTGTTCACTTGTGTAAATCTACTCGGCAGCGGCAATTTGATCGGCTATCGTAGGCCATCAAAGGAGCCGAGCATGTCCAGCCACCAACCAGACAGAAATGAATCAAGCCCCGTGCATGGCCTGCGCGCGGATAGCGAACACTTCAAGCGCAATCGGCGACAGACCCTGCGCATACTGACACTGACAGCCACAACGATGACTGGCTGGCCCGGCCGCTTGCTGGCGGCGACAGGCTCGCCCGCGGACACCTGCGCCGTCATTCCGGACGAGACCGAGGGGCCCTACCCTGGTGACGGCTCACGCAATTTCCGTCAGCATCCGAATGCCTTGGCAGTGTCCGGCATTGAGCGGAGCGACATTCGCCAAAGCCTGAAGCCGGCGCGCGGCGTGGCCGACGGCGTACCGCTGATCCTGAAGCTGAGGCTGATCGACGCAGAGAATGCCTGCGTGCCGCTGGCCGGCCATGCCATCTACGTATGGCACTGCACGCGCGACGGCAATTATTCGATGTACAGCCCCGCCATCGCCAATGAAAACTATCTGCGTGGCATGCAGGTGAGCGATGCTGCCGGTGAAGTGACGTTCTCCACAATCTTTCCCGGCTGCTACGACGGCCGCTGGCCGCATATCCATTTCGAGATCTACCGCAACCGCGAAATAGCGCTGGGCACCGACTTTACCGGTGACTACATCAAAGTATCGCAGCTGGCCTTGCCCTACGATATATGCGCCGACGTATATCGCCGTGCGCCCGGCTACGCTAGCAGCCTGAGCAATCTGGAGCGGACATCCCTGGAACGCGACATGGTGTTCGGCGACGACAAGGCCGAGCACCAGATGGCGCTGGTCAGTGGTGGCATCGATACCGGATTTGTGGCCAGCCTGACGGTGGCGATTGAGACCAGCGCTGGCGCCATCGAACGCAGAAAGACGCTTTCTCCGCCACCGGACATGCCGCCCCGGCCTGCTGGGGCCAGGTAGCCGGCGCTACTGCTGCTCCTGCCCCTGGGCAGGACCG
>DATMTO010000121.1:0-2678 GCA_035564055.1 Rhodocyclaceae bacterium
GCGCACACTCGCATCACTAGAAGAGGCACGCAATGAAGAAGGTTGGTCTGGTTGGTTGGCGCGGAATGGTCGGTTCGGTCCTCATGCAGCGTATGCGTGAGGAGAAGGACTTCGACCTCATCGATCCGGTGTTCTTCACCACGTCGAATCCCGGCGGCGCCGGTCCCGATGTGGGCAAGGGCAGTGCGCCCCTGAAGGACGCCAATTCGATCGACGAACTGAAGGCGATGGACGTCATCATCACCTGCCAGGGCGGCGACTACACCACCGAGATCTTCCCCAAATTGCGTGCCGCTGGCTGGAGCGGCTACTGGATCGATGCCGCGTCCACCCTGCGCATGGAAGACGATGCGGTCATCATCCTCGACCCGGTCAACCAGGGCGTCATTGATGCCGCGCTCAAGAAGGGCGTGAAAAACTACATCGGTGGCAACTGCACCAACTCCATCATGCTGATGGGTGTGGGCGGCCTGTTCCACGCCGGACTGGTCGACTGGGTCAGCTCCATGACCTATCAGGCAGCCTCGGGCGGCGGCGCCAATCACATGCGCGAGTTGCTCAAGGGCATGGGTGTGATTCATTCTGCTGTTGCTCACGAGCTGGCCACGCCGGCCTCGGCCATTCTGGAGATCGACAAGAAGGTCGCTCAAACCATCCGCAGTGATGTGCCGCACGAGTATTTCCCGGCCCCGCTGGCCGGCGGCCTGATCCCGTGGATTGACAAGCAGCTCGACAACGGTCAGTCCAAGGAGGAGTGGAAGGGCCAGGCCGAAGTGAACAAGATCCTGGGCAATACCAGTCCGGTGCCGGTGGACGGGCTGTGCGTGCGCATCGGCGCCATGCGCTGCCACAGTCTGGCGCTGACGCTCAAGCTCAAAAAGGACCTGCCGCTGGCCGAGATCGAACAGATCATCAAGTCGGGCAACGACTGGGTTAAGTTCGTTCCGAATGAGAGAAAGATTACGGAACAGGAACTTACCCCTGCTTCGATCACCGGCGGACTGGAAATCGGCGTCGGCCGCGTGCGCAAGCTGAATATGGGGCCGGAGTACGTTTCGGCCTTCGTGATCGGCGACCAGCTGCTCTGGGGCGCCGCGGAACCCCTGCGTCGGATGCTGCGCATTCTCCTGAAATAAGGGGGAATATGTTGCGAATTCTCCTCAAGTAAGCTTGGGGAACGAATTTCAGGCGGGGGTTTAGCTTGCGCCGCTAAAACCATGATGTTATTTTGAAAACCATCATTGATTCCCTGGTGGGAGGCGCTGTGCCCAAAACAACTAAAAGATTTCCCCTGAAGGCCTCGGTCCTGGCGTTGGCCATGCTGGGGGCGCCCATGCTTGCCAATGCCGCCGGCATCGGCAAGTTGACCGTGCTGTCCGCTCTGGGACAGCCGCTGCGCGCAGAAATCGAGCTGTCCGCAACCAAGGACGAATTGAGTTCGCTGACGGCCAAACTGGCCAGCCAAGAGCAGTTCCGCCAGCAGGGCATGGAATACAGCGTGGCGGTTTCCTCGCTGAACCTGAGCGTCGAGAAGCGCGCCAACGGCCAGCCGTATGTGCGCGTCACTTCCGACCGCCCGCTCAACGAGCCCTACCTGGACATTCTGGTTGAGCTGGCCTGGGCTTCCGGCCGTCTGACCCGCGAATACACCTTCCTGCTCGATCCGGTCGAGCTGCCGCGCCCGACCGGCGCCACCGTTGTGACTCCGGGCGTCAATCCGGTAGCGTCGGCGAATGCGCCGGCCGTGACCGAAACCACCAAACCGGGCAAGGGAGGCAAGTCCGCCAAGGCCAGTACAGCGCCCAAGGCCGAGGCAGCGCCGAAGGCTGAAGCTGCCCCCAAACCTGAGCCGGCCCCCAAGGCCGCACCCGCGCCCAAGCCCGAACCGGCTGCCAAGGGCGAAGGCGCTACCCGGGAGGTCAAGCGGGGCGATACCCTCGGCAAGATTGCCGCCGAGACCGCTCCCGATGGTGTCAGCCTCGACCAGATGCTGGTGGCGCTGTACAGCACCAATCGCGATGCCTTCATTGGCGACAACCTCAATCGTCTGCGTACCGGCAAGATCCTGAACATTCCGGATCGTGACGCTGCTGCAGCCATCAGCGAGACCGAAGCCCGCAAGACGGTCTCCCTGCATGCCCAGAATTTCAACGCCTACCGCAAGCAACTGGCCGAAACCGCTGCCGCCAGCAGTGCCGCCGATGCGCCCGCAGCACAGGTTTCCAGCGGCAAGATCACGCCTAAGGTCGAGGACAAGGCACCGGCACCCGCCGCCGGCAAGGACAAGCTGGAGGTCTCCAAGAGCGAAGCCGCCAAGGACGGTGGCAAGGCAGCGAAGGCGGTAGCCGAGGAGGATCGCATCGCCAAGGAAAAGGCGCTCAAGGAGGCTGAAGCCCGCGTTGCTGCACTCGAAAAGAATGTTGCCGATCTCAAGAAACTGAACGAGATCAAGAGCCAGGCTCTGGCAGATGCCGAAAAGAAGGCGACCGCCAAGCCCGAGGCCGCCAAGCCGGCTGACGTTGCCAAGGAACCGGCCAAGCCCGTCGAAGTTGCAAAGAACGAACCTGCGAAGGCTGAAGCGCCGAAGGCCGAATCGCCCAAGGCTGAGGTCAAGCCTGCTGAGCCGGTGGCTCCGCCCCCTGCAGCCGACGCAGCCAAACCGGCCGACGCCGCTGCCC
>DATMTO010000122.1:0-6982 GCA_035564055.1 Rhodocyclaceae bacterium
GACGGCAGCAGAATCCACATGCTGCCCGACTGTTTCATGCGACCGGCCTGATTGCCGGCGGCGAGACCGGAACCCCAATAGAAGTCGGCGCGCACCGGACCGCGGATGGCGCCGCCGGTATCCTGGGCCAGCATTAACCGCTGCAACGGCTGGTCGCTGTTAGGCTGGGTGGTACTCAGCCACACCGGGGCACCTAGGGGGGTGGTGCGCGGATCGACGGCAATGCTGCGCTCAGGCGTCAGGGCAATGCCCATGGCGCCTTGCGGGCCACTGCCGTCGGCCTTGATCTCGCGGAAGAACACGAGGCTGGGGTTCTGATTGAGCAACTCCTGCAGGCGCTTGGGGTTGGCACGCGCCCAAGCCTTGATGCCCTGCATCGATGCCTGCTCGGGTTTGAGTTCGCCCTTGTCGATCAGCCAGCGACCGATCGAGTGATAGGGGTGGCCATTCTGGTCGGCGTAATTGAGGCGGATGCGGCTGCCGTCGTCGAGCGCGATCTGCCCTGAGCCCTGGATTTGCATGAAGAAGAAGTCGACCGGATCTTCCACCCACAGCAGCGATTTGCGCTTGTCTTCCTGCTGCGCCCATTCCGCCCGCGAGTAGTAGGGAACGAGCTTTCTACCCTCCAGACGGCCGCGCAGGCGCATATTCTTGAGTTCAGGATAGAGTTCGCCGAGATCGACCACGATGAGATCGTCCGGCACACCGAAAACCGGCGTGGTATAGGGCGACTTGCGGGTGCGGCTACCTTGCAGGACGGGCTCGTAATACCCGGTAATGAGGCCGCTGCGATTGCCGTCCGGATTGACGAGCTGCCATGGCCGCAACTGGCTTTCGAACCAGTGGCGCAGGGTATCGACGTCCGGATTGACCAATCCCTGCGCACTGGCGCAGGTGTTGCGCCACAAGGGCTGGCGCGACAGGCTGCTGCATTCGTTCACGAAGGCCTGGAACGCCGGCCGCAGGTCGTCATCCCGCCAGCCGGGCAAATCGGCGTACTGGGCTGCTTGCAGCGGTGCCGCCGCGGGCTTGGCTGGCTCCACCTCCTTGCAGGGTACACAGGGCGGTGCAGCCGGCCTCGGCAGTTGCGCGCAGCCGGCGACCAGCAACAGCAGCGGGATGGTGGAAAACAGGTGACGGGCGGTGAGTGTACGGAACATGCGCATCTGCTAAAGTCGAGGACCGGCGTGAATTCGATTCACGCAAGATTAGCAGAGGCAGACCGCCTCACAGTTCCAGAGTTCCCGTCCATGAGTACCCTACCTCCGGAGTTCTTCCGTTTTCTCGAGCGTGCCGAGACCGTTCTGGCGCGTGTCGAGTCGTTGCTGCCGCCACCGCCGCGGGCGATCAATTGGGAGGCGCATGCTTATCGCTGGCGTCGCCAGCGTGCCGGTACCCAGCGACAGGGCTATCTGGAAGCGGTGCTGCATCCGCACCGTATTCGCGCCGAGGATTTGTGCGGTATCGAAGACCAGCTGCAACGCATCGACCTGAACACGCGTCAGTTCGTCGCCGGCCGCAGCGCCAACAATGTGCTGCTCACGGGCGCGCGCGGCACCGGCAAGTCTTCGCTGGTCAAGGCCATGCTGGATCGTTACGGCAAGCAGGGCCTGCGCCTGATCGAGGTGGACAAGGATGATCTGGTCGATCTGCCGGACATCGTCGATCTGATCGCCGGCCGTAGCGAACGCTACATCATCTTCAGCGACGATTTGTCCTTCGAGGCGGGCGAGGCCAGCTACAAGGCCTTGAAGAGCATCCTCGACGGCTCGATCGCCGGCACGCCGCAGAACGTGCTGATCTACGCAACCTCGAACCGGCGTCATCTGATGCCTGAGTTCATGAGCGAGAACCTGGAAACCCGGGTCGAGAACGGCGAGATCCGGCCGGGCGATACCACTGAAGAGAAGGTCTCCCTGTCAGAGCGTTTCGGTCTGTGGATCTCTTTCTATCCCTTCGATCAGGACAAATATCTGGAAATCTGCGCGCACTGGCTCGCGGCGTTTGGCGTGAGTACGGCGCAGATCGATGCGGCGCGTACCGAAGCGCTGCAATGGTCGCTGCTGCGCGGCGCGCGTAGTGGTCGCGTGGCCTGGCAGTTCGCGCGCGACTATGCTGGCCGTCTTGACGCCGGCCACAACGGAGCAGCGTCGTGACGGTAAAGAAGGTCGAGGTCGCGGCCGCCGTGATTGAACGGCCGGATGGCACCTTCCTGCTCGGGCGTCGCCCGCCCAACGGCATTTACGCCGGTTGGTGGGAATTTCCCGGCGGCAAGGTCGAGGCGGGCGAGACTCCGCATCAGGCGCTGGTGCGGGAGTTGCAGGAAGAGCTGGGCATCGACGTCGAGTGCGCCTATCCGTGGATCATGCGCGAGCACGTGTATGAACATGCGCATGTGCGCCTGCATTTTTTTCGGGTGACCGAATGGCGCGGCGAGTTGCGCGATCTGCAGCACGATCAGCTGGCCTGGCAGCAGGCCGACGATGTCTTCGTGTCACCGGTGCTGCCGGCCAATGCACCGGTCTTCGCCGGTTTGCGTCTGCCGCTGCAATACGGCATCACCCATGCGGCCGAAATCGGTGTGGAAGCCCAGCTCGAAAAGCTGCAGCGTGCGCTCGCACTGGGCTTGCGCCTGCTGCAACTGCGCGAGGGCGCCTTGCCGCCGGCAGAACGCGAGCGCTTTGTTTCTGCCGCAGTGGCGATGTGCCACGCCCAGGGGGCGCGCGTACTGGTGAATGGCGATGTCGAGCTGGCTCGCCATGCGCGTGCCGACGGGGTGCATTTTTCATCCGTGCAGATGATGGCGCTGGCGTCCCGGCCGGGTTTCGAGTTGGTTGCGGCTTCGTGCCATACGCCCGAGGAACTGACTAAGGCAGCACAGCTGGAGCTCGATTTTGTCGTCGTCGGCACAGTGCAGCCGACGCTCAGCCACCCGGGACGTCCGGCGCTAGGCTGGGAAAAGTTTGCCGAACTGACGCGGGATTTCCCACTGCCGGTTTTTGCCCTGGGCGGTCTGGCGCCACACGATCTTGAAGTGGCGAGGCGTCACGGCGCGCATGGCGTTGCGGCGATCCGGAGTCTCTGGAGCTAGCCCTCAGTTCGCGCCGCGATCTTCGGACGGTGCGTCTTCGTCTTCCGTGGGCGCGTTCTGGCTGACCCGATATTCTTCGTTGGCCCAGGCGCCCAGATCGATCTTCTTGCAGCGCTCCGAACAGAAGGGGCGGAAACGGTTCTCGGGTTTCCATTCGACCGGCTTGCTGCAGGTCGGGCAGTTAACGACTTTACCCATGCGTTTACAGATTGCAGAAAGTCAGGCCGAAGCCGATATCGACTTCCGCCTGCTTGGGGCGCGCCTGCGATTCCGGTTCGGTGAAGCGGATATTGATCGCGTATTTGTTGGCGCTGATTTCGGGAATGTAGTTGTCGCCGTCGTCGACGGTGAGGCGCAGCATCTGCGCCGTGCGTCCGCCCAGCATCAGCTGGAAGGCGCCGCGCTTGGCGATCTGCAGGTCTGGGTGGCCGGACGAGCGCAAGAGACGCAGCACGATGGCGATGCCCTGGCTGATCGGCAGCATTGGTCGGATCCAATTGCCCAGTGATTCGCGGCGGCCATCGGCATCGCGGTGCAGCCAGTAGTGGTAGCCGGGCAGGTCGAATTCGCAGACCCCACCGGGAATGGCGGCGCGGTTCTTGATCGACATCAGCCACTCGTTTTCGCGCAGATACTGGCCGATCTTGCCCTGCATGGCGAGCAGCCCCGAGCTGGCCTGCTCGATCTCGTAGAGCGCACCCGACAGGGCGTCCTCGGAAATCTGCGGGTTGTTGCGGAAGGACAGCAGGATCTGGCGCTGGCGTTCAAGTTCCTGAACCAGGTCGAACTTCAGATCGGCGCGACCGGCGACTTCGAGAATCTCGAACAGCGTGACGAGCGCGACATGGTGTTCCTGCGGGCTATCGCCGTTGGTGAAGTGCAGGGTACGCTCGAACAAGTCCTCCAGCCGCAGCAGGGTGCGGATGCGCTCGTTCAAGGGATATTCGTAGGTGATCACGCGCCGGCCGGGTTCTGTTCTGAATGGCAATTCGCCGATTTTGACGGATTTATCAGTAAATCTCAACCAATCCGCGCCAAATCTAGGTATCTGGCATGCAGGATGGATATTTGCGGGGCCAGTGCCTCAGGTGCGCCGCTGTTGTCGATGACATCGTCGGCTGCGGCGAGACGCTCTGCACGAGAGGCTTGGGCGGCCATGATGCGCTCCACCTCGGCGCGGCTGATGCTGTTCCTGGCCATCACACGGGTGATCTGCGTTTCCTCGGGGCAATCCACGACCACCAGTCGTTGGCAGCGTTGCCGGTAGGTGCCGCTCTCAACGAGCAGGGGGACGACGAGCAGTGCATAGGGGCTGGTGGCCGCAGCGCAGCGTTCGTCGCAAAGGCGGCGGATGCGCGGGTGCAGGATCTGCTCCAGGCGCTGCCTGACTTCAGGCTCAGCGAAGGCGCGCTGGCGCATGGCGATGCGATCAAGGGCTCCCGCGGACGTGACGACAGTCTTGCCGAAAACCTGTTCGATCTCGCCCATGGCCGCGCCACCGGGAGCCGTCAGCTCGTGCGCGACCGCATCCGCATCGACGATGACAATGCCATACTCGCGAAAGCATTCCGCCGCAGCCGACTTGCCGCTGCCGATGCCGCCGGTGAGCCCCACCACATAGCGGCTCATATCAACGCTCCGTACGCGTGCCTCAATTTTTCGCCACCTCGGCGGCCTTGCATTCGCCGAGCGTAGCGCCGGCCAGCGGCTTGATTTCGCGGGCCAGCACGCCGAGCGCCTCGGCCGGAGCGCTGACTTCGAGGCGCACCTTTTCGGCGCCCTTGTCGCGCACCTCGATCTTGGCCGAGCGCACGCCCTGCTTGGTGAGCTTCTGCAGATAGCTGTCGGCCATGTCCTTGCTCTTGAACAGTCCCAGCGACACTGCCCACTTGTTCGGGCCCTCGTCGCCGATGATGAAGGTGTCTTCGACGCCCATCTGCTTGAGTTCAGCCACCTTCTTTTCGGCCCCGGCCTTGCTCGATTGCGGCGGAATATGCACCCAGTAGCTGGTGGATTCCTTGCTCGCGATCAGTGCCACCTTGGTGTCGGGTGAGCTGTTGTTGATCGCCATCTGCGCGGCCTTGGCGGCCTCCGGCGTGAAACCGCCGAAGGATTTGCACAGGAGCGTCGGCGCATTGTCGGCGCGCTTGGTCCCGGCCTCGGTCTTGCTCGCCTCCGGCTTGGCCGCTTCGGGCTTCACGGTATCGGTCTTGGCCGGTTCGGCTTTGGCAGGCTCCGGCTTGGCTGCTTCGGTCGGTTTCTCCGGAGCCTCGACGGGCTTGGCTTCCGGCGCCTTGGCGCCGGCCTTGCCCTCGTCGGGTGTTGGCGCGGGCTTCTCCGGCAGGATCAGGCGGACCTTGTCGGGATCAATCTCCTGCTGCAGTCGCTCCGGTTCATGACCCTCGGCGGGACCCGCATTCTGGCGCCATGCGAAGAAGGCGACATTAGCGAGCAGCAGGGCGAAGAAAATCAGGCGCATTTTTGACATTGAGTTGGCGGAGGGTCGCGAGATTGGAAAAATTCAGGATCGATTATCCGACAAGGCAATGCAGGCCAGCCCGCGGAGCACCAGGTCGTCGATGCTCTGAACCGGAATCTGCAACAGCGGCGCAATCGCCGCGGCGGCGCCACCGGAGAGCAGGCAGGTGGCTGTCGGGTCTTCGAGGCGCGCGAACATGCGCTCAATGGCGCCAGCGCTGGCTTCCAGCGCGCCGCTGACGATGGCACTGTCGGTGTCGGTCGGGATGGCCTGATGCGCGGCGTCGGCCAGCGGCAGATCGGCCGTATTGTGCGCCAGCGCCTTGCGCATGAGGTTGAGTCCCGGCAGGATCACGCCGCCACGGAAGCGGCCGTCGGCGCCGAGCAGGTCAATGGTGGTGGCGGTGCCGGCATTGACCACCAGACAGGCGCCGGAGTGCATGGCGCGCGCGGCGATCAGGCTGGCCCAGCGATCAGCGCCGAGCTGGGCGGCTTTCTTGTAGCCATTCTTGACACCGCATTGTTCGCGTTGCGGCACCACCCATTCAGGCGTGACCTTGATTTGCGCCGCGATCCGTTCGCCGTTCTCGGCGCCGGACACGTTGCAGGCGACGACACGCTTGAAGGCGGGCTGATCGATTAGCGCGGCGCGTAGATTATCGAGTTGCGCCAGCGGCATGACGCCGTGCGCCTGCCAGAGGCCCTTGGGCGTGAGCAGCCCCCACTTGATGCGCGTGTTGCCGCAGTCGATGCACAGAATCATGACAGGCTTCTCCTTTCGGTCATTGCAGCCGCAGCGAAACCTCGCCGCTGGCAATGGTCTGAATGCAGGTAGCGGTTTCCAGCAGCAGCTCACCGTTGGCATCCACGCCACGGCAGACGCCCTGCACGGGGTCGGTGCCTTCGCTGAAGAAAAGATTAACGGCCATGTCCTGGTAGGCATGGCGTGTCTGCCAGCGCGTCTGCAGTGGCGCAAATCCGTGTGCTGAAAATATGTCCAGCACCGTGACGAGCTGATCGAGCACGCCGGCGAAAATCTGCGTGCGCTCGACGCCGGTGCAGGGCAATCCGCCGGCTGTCGGGGCAATGTCAGGCGGCAACTGGCCGAGGTCGCCGAGATTGATGCCGATGCCGATGACGAAACACTGTGGCCCGGCACTCTCGATGAGGATGCCGGCGACCTTGCGGCCGTCCAGTAATACGTCGTTAGGCCACTTGAGTTGCGCCGGATTGGCTGCGCTGACCGGCAAGGCTTCGGCAATGGCCAGACCGACGGCAAGGCTGAGGCCGCTCGCCGGCCGATTGTCCGGCAGGCGCCATAACAGCGAAAAGGCCAGCGCGTGCGGGCCCTGATACCAGCTCCGGCCGCGCCGGCCACGCCCGGCGGTCTGTCGCTCCGCCAGCAATACGGTG
>DATMTO010000123.1:0-4068 GCA_035564055.1 Rhodocyclaceae bacterium
AACTGTTCATACAGCAGGCCGAGAATCTTGCTCGACGTATCGCCGGCGTCCAGGCCACCTTCGCGGGTAAGCACCTGCACCGTGCTGCCGTCGCCGCTGCCCTTGATAAAGATGCGGAACTGGGAGTTCTTGTTCAGGTCCTTGTCGCTGCTCTTCCAGAACGCCATCTTGGACATCCAGCCCTCGTCCTTCTTGTTTTTGGCATCGGCATCCGGATCAACGTAGCGCACGTAGTAGATACCCTGCGAACGATCCCGGTCCTCGACCGTAAAACCGACTCGGTCGAGTGCGAGGCCGACACGACGCCAGGCGCGATCGAAGGGCTCGGCAACCTCAAGCGTGGTTCCGTTGGGGCCGCTGCGATTGAGTTTGGCCTTCTCCGCCTTCGGTGCAGCCGCTGCCACCATGGCCTTGGCCTTGCTCTCGTCGGTGCCGAGACGAACCATCAGGCGGCGCAGCATTTCCGCTTCCAGATCGGGATCGGGCTCACGCGGCTGCCAACGTGTTTCGGTGCGGCCTTCGTTCACATAGACTTCGGACATGCCGCGATGGCTGATATAGATTTCGGTGGAACCGTCGGTGCCCTTCTCCAGACGAGTACGATATTTGTCGCGCTCCGAGGTGGAATACAGCGAATCCATGAGCTTGCCGAGCGTATTGCGGATGAAGCCGTCGGGCAACTTGGCGCGATTTTCCGCCCAGTCGGTTTCCATCACCCCGGCCTGCGGCATCTCGACGTTGATCAGCATACCGTTCTCCTGCCAGAACTCCTTGACGGTATCCCAGAGCTTGTCCGGCGGCACGCCGGGAACGACCAGCCAGCGCTGGCTGCCCGAGCGCTCGATGCGCAAATCGCCGACGGTGGGCAGTACTTCAGAGTTGACTTGCGTCGCCTGGGTTTGCCGTTCGCCGCTGTAAGCCGAGAAGGTGGTCGGTCCCTTGCCCGCATCCGGCACCACAAAACGGCCGGCGCGCTCCGGCGCCACCAGGTCGGGCGGCACATCGAGCGGCTTGATCTTCTTGCCTTCGGACTTGTACTCGATCTTCTTCGACTCGGGCAGGATGCCGGAGACGCTGCACGCACCCAGCAGGGATACAGCAACCGTACAGAGCAGTGCGGTGGCGGCGGGAGAACGGAACAGTTTCATGATCAGACCTGAATGCCGGCTTCGCGCATGGCGGCGCGAACACGTTCGTGATATTCGGAAGAAAGCGTGGTCAGCGGCAGGCGGATGCCGGCGCCGATAAGGCCCATCTGCTGTACCGCCCACTTGGCCGGAATCGGATTGGCTTCGAGGAACAGATTCTTGTGCAGGCCCAGCAGTTTGAAATGGGTATCGCGGGCCTTGACCACGTCACCGGCGCGGGCGGCAAACACCATCTCGTGCATCAGCTTGGGCGCAACTGTCGCGGTCACCGAGATGCAGCCGTGGCCGCCGAGCAGGCACAGGGCCACGCCGGTGGCGTCGTCGCCGCTATACACGGCAAAGCCCTTGGGCGCGCGCTTCAACAGGTCCGCGCCGCGCTCCAGGTTGCCGGTGGCGTCCTTGATACCGACGACATTCTTGACCTGCGCCAGGCGCAGCGTGGTGTCGTTGGACAGATCAGCCACGGTGCGGCCCGGCACGTTGTACAGGATCAGCGGCAGCTCGACGGCTTCGGCAATCGCCTTGAAGTGCTGGTACAGGCCTTCCTGGGTTGGCTTGTTGTAGTAGGGCACCACCGACAGGTGGGCGTCGGCACCGGCTTCCTTGGCGTACTGAGCCAGCTTGATCGCCTCGGGCGTCGAATTGGCGCCGGTACCGGCGATCACCGGAATGCGGCCGGCGATGTGATCGACCGTGGTCTTGATCAGCAGGCAGTGCTCGTCGAAATCCACCGTCGGCGATTCGCCGGTGGTGCCGACAACGACGATGCCGTCCGTACCTTCAGCCACATGCCAGTCGAGCATGCGCTTGAGTGCAGGAATATCGAGACTGCCGTCGTCCTGCATGGGGGTGGGAATGGCGGGGAGAGAGCCTGTGATCATGATTTACTCGGTCAGGAATCTAGGAATGAAAGTTTAAAGTGAGCCGATCGTAGCAGCGGTCGACTGTGTAAGCGATTGTGACGTTTCCATGTTCAGCCGTTGAGGCCGGCCAGCACGCGCACATGCGCCTCGGCGCTGCGCCCGAGCGCCGAGAGATTGTAGCCACCCTCCAGCATCGAGACGATGCGACCTTCGCACAACTCGTCGGCGAGCGCCACCAGCTGCTGGGTGACCCAGGCGTAGTCGGACTCGACAAAGGCGAGACCGGCCATATCGTCCTCGACGTGCGCGTCGAAGCCGGCCGAAATGAAGATCATCTGCGGCTTGAATCTGCGCAAGGCCGGAATCCACTCGTCCAGCACTGCCTTCTTCAGCGCATCGCCACGCGAACCGCGCGGCAGCGGCACATTGACCATGTTCGAGGCCGGGTTCTGCGTGCCCGAACCGGGATAGAAGGGATGCTGGAAGATCGAGCACATCAGGTACTCGGGCTTGTTCGAGAGCATTTCTTCGGTGCCGTTGCCGTGATGCACGTCGAAATCGATCACGGCAACGCGATCCAGCCCCCAGTGCTCGACTGCATGGGCGGCGGCAACGGCGATATTGTTGAAGAAGCAGAAGCCCATGGCGCGGTCGCTCTCGGCATGGTGGCCGCAGGGGCGCACGGAACAGAACGCATTCCTGACCTTGCCTTCCATCACCAGATCGGTGGCCAGTACGCCGGCACCGGCAGCGCGCAGCACCCCCGGCAGGGAGGTCGGCCCCATGGCGGTATCCGGATCGAGATACACGGTCTGCCCCTGGCGCCGCGCATCATCGGCCGCCTCGCGCACCGACTCGATATAGCCGGCCGGATGCACGCGGGCCAGATCCTCATCCGTCGCCAGCGGCGCTTCATACTGATCGAGATGATCGAACAGTCCCGATGCGATGAAGCGATCATTGATCGCATCCATGCGGGCCGGGCGCTCCGGATGGTAGTTGCCGGGATCATGCTTCCAGCAATCCGGATGGGAAATGTAGGCGGTGGTGTGGGCGCTCATTTTCTGTTCCAGAAAACCCCGGGCTAAAGTGCAGGGGATTTGTGGCAAAGTTGGCATTATCGCCGAAACCGAAACGTTTTCGCACCTGTCTACCCAGCTTCTTGCACCGAACTCGCCCGCCCGGCAGCACTTATGAGCACGATTTCCGATCTTTCCCGGCACCATGCCACCACCCGGACCGTCCTGGCCGCCGCCGGCCAGATCATTCTGGGCAAGGACGCCCAACTCAAGCTGGCGCTTGCCTGTCTGCTGGCACGCGGGCATCTGCTCATTGAAGACTTGCCGGGCGTCGGCAAAACCACCCTGGCGCATGTCCTGGCCCGCCTCTTGGGGCTGGATTTCCAGCGCATCCAGTTCACCAGCGACATGCTGCCGGCCGACATCATTGGTGTCTCGATCTTCGAACGTGGCACAGACAACAGTGCCGGCGGCTTCCGCTTTCACCCAGGGCCGATCTTTTCGCAGCTGATCCTGGCCGACGAGGTCAACCGCGCCACGCCCAAGGCTCAAAGTGCGCTGCTTGAGGCGATGGAGGAGCACCAGGTCACCACCGAAGGCGTCACCCGGCTGCTACCCGAACCCTTCTTCGTCATCGCCACGCAAAACCCGGCCAACCAGATCGGCACCTTTCCGCTGCCGGAATCCCAGCTCGACCGCTTCCTGATGCGCATCGAGCTCGGCTACCCCGATCGCGAGGCCGAACGCGCCCTGCTCGCCGGCGCCGATCGGCGCACCCTGCTCGCCACGCTACCGCCCATGTTGCAGGCAGACGAGCTCACGCAACTGCAGGACGCCGCCGCGGCGATTCACGCCTCACCGGCACTAATCGAATATGTCCAGGCGCTGGCCGAATACACGCGCCACGGCGGACCTTTCGTGAATGGTCTGTCGCCACGCGCCACGCTCGGGCTGCTCGCCGCCGCCCGCGCCTGGGCCTTGTTGGAAGGCCGCCCGCATGTGCTGCCGGAAGATGTGCAGGCGGTACTGCCGAGATCG
>DATMTO010000124.1:0-9207 GCA_035564055.1 Rhodocyclaceae bacterium
CGCCAGCGTCACCAGCCCCGCCGCGACCGACAAGGGATTGCCCGACAGGGTGCCGGCCTGGTAGACCGGACCCAGCGGGGCGATCTTCTGCATGATCTCGCGCCGCCCACCAAAAGCCCCGAGCGGCATGCCGCCGCCGACGATCTTGCCGAAGGTGGACAGATCCGGCCTAATGCCGAACAGGCCTTGCGCGCTTTCTAGTCCAACGCGGAAACCGGTCATCACTTCATCGAAGATCAGCACCGCGCCGTGCTGCGTGCACAGATCGCGCATGGCGAGCAGAAAGTCCGGTTGCGGCACGATCAGGTTCATATTGCCGGCGACCGGCTCGACGATGACACAGGCGATCTTGTCGCCATGCTTGGCAAAGGCATCGCGCAACTGCTGTGCGTCGTTGTACTGCAGTACCAACGTGTGCCGCGCCAGATCGGCAGGCACACCGCCCGAAGACGGATTGCCGAAAGTCAGCATACCCGAGCCGGCCTTGACCAGCAGGCTGTCGGCATGGCCGTGATAGCAGCCTTCAAACTTGATGATCAGGTCGCGGCCGGTGTGACCACGGGCGAGACGAATGGCGCTCATGGTCGCCTCGGTGCCCGACGAGACCAGTCGTACCATGTCCATGCTCGGCACCAGCTTGACGAGCAGGTCGGCCAGCTCAATCTCGCGCTCGGTCGGGGCGCCGAAAGAAAGGCCCAATGCAGCGGCATCCTGCACCGCCTTGACCACGTCCGGATCGGCATGGCCGAGGATCAGCGGCCCCCAGCTGCCGACGTAGTCGATATAGCGCTTGCCATCCGCGTCCCAGGCGTAGGCGCCTTCGCCGCGGGCGAAGAAACGCGGCGTGCCGCCGACAGAGCCGAAGGCGCGTACCGGCGAATTCACGCCGCCGGGAATGTGCGCCTGGGCGCGCTGGAACAATGCGTCGTTTTTACTCATGCGGGAACCTTGAACATGCGCTGGTAGGCACGGGCTTGCGCCGCGATATCCGGTGCATCGAACAAATCGGTAATGACCGCCGCCATGTCGGCGCCGGCATCGATCAGGGTCTGCACATTGGTGGTCTTGATGCCGCCGATGGCGCACACCGGCACGCCAAAGCGCGTCTTGGCCTCGGTCAGCAGGCTCAGGGGTGCGGCCACGGCATCAGGTTTGACGCTGGAGGAGAACATCGCGCCGAAGGCGATGTAGTCGGCGCCTTCGGCAACCGCCAGCTCGGCAATATCCAGCGCGTCGTAGCAGGACACGCCGATGATGCGGTCGGGACCGACGATGGCGCGTGCGCGCGCCACGCCGCCGTCCTCGCGGCCGACATGCACCCCGTCGGCGCCGATATCGGCGGCAATTTCGGGATTGTCATTGACGATCAACAGAGCGCCGGCAGCGCGACAGATGCGCAGCAATTCGGCGGCCTGGGCACGAAACAAGGGCGGCGGTGCCACCTTGTTGCGGTACTGCACGACCTTGACGCCGCCCTCCAGTGCTTCGCGCACCAGGGCCGACAGACGCGGCAGCAGGGGGTCATCGGGGGTTACTGCATACAGGCCGTGCAGGGCGGCCTTCTGAATGGCGCTAAGACTCATGCGATAGAAGAAGAAAGTTTATGTGTCGTTACGTTCGGTATTCCTGGCCCAGAAAAACCGATCCGGAATGTATTGGCCCATGCCCGGCCGAAAGCCGGCGGCCAGACTCTTCCAGGTGTACTCCTGGGCTTCCTGCACCGCCTGTTCGATACTCAGGCCCTGCGCCAGAGCGGCGGCAATCGACGAGGCCAGCGTGCAGCCCGAACCATGATAATTACCAGGCAGGCGCGCCCAGCGATCGGCGCGCACCACGCCATGGCTGCCGTAGAGCGTGTTCACGACCTGGGTCGTATTTTCATGCGTGCCGGTCACCAGCACATATTCGCAGCCGGCACCGAGCAGGCGGCGGGCGCACTCGGGTAGGTCGGGTGGGCTGCTGTCGTCCTCAATCTCGGCCAGACGCCGCGCCTCCAGGCTATTGGGCGTGAGGATCGTGGTCTGCGGCAACAGCAGCTCGATGATGGCCTCGACCATCTCTTCGTTAGAGAACTGGTCACCACGGCCCGAGGCCAGCACCGGGTCGAACACCAGCGGCACGTCGGGATAGTCGGCCACCACTTCGGCAATGGCGGTGATGTTCTCGATGCTGCCAAGCACGCCAATCTTGAACGCTGCGACCGGCATATCTTCCAGCACGGCACGCGCCTGATCCTCGACCCAGCCGGCGTCAATGGGCAGAACGTCCTCAACGCCGGTCGTGTCCTGTACGGTAATGGCGGTAATCACCGACAAGGGGTGACACCCCATGCCGGCGATGGACAACAGATCGGCCTGGATACCAGCACCGCCGGTCGGATCGGAGGCGGCGAAGCTCAGGACGACGGGCGGCGAAGGGGGGGCGGCAGGAGGGGAAGAAGTGCTCATGGCAACAGTCAGTGTGCCCTAAAGGCAAATGCTGCACCGCAACCAGCACGGAAAACGTGCCTTGGCCACTGGGCCTGCGGTATAGTTCGGCCATTCTAACCGAAACCCGAGAAAGACCATGAGCAGCAACGAGTTCCACACTTGGATGTGCCTGATTTGCGGCTTTATCTACGACGAGGCCGCCGGCCTGCCGGACGAAGGCATCGCGCCGGGCACCCGTTGGGAGGACGTGCCGCCGAACTGGACCTGTCCCGAGTGCGGGGCGCGCAAGGAAGACTTTGAAATGGTGAAAATATAGATAATAAGATTGCCTTATCAGGCAAGGTCTGCGTATGATGGCTGAGGTATCTGCGGGAAGACAGTTTCCCGGCCTTGTGAAACGCGGCCGCGCAACACTTTGAGACGCCGACACGACGGCGTCCGCGAATAAAAGTAGAACATTCTCTGTTTCTATCATTAGGGGTGGGCAGCAGGTGAGTGAAACACGCAGTCTGAACAGTGTGAAAGTCATGGTGATTGATGACTCGAACACGATCCGCAAGAGTGCGGAAATCTTCCTGGTTCAAGCCGGGTGCCAAGTCGTTCTCGCCGAGGACGGTTTCGATGCACTAGCCAAGATCGCTGATCACCAGCCCGACCTCGTCTTCTGCGACATCCTGATGCCTCGCCTCGACGGCTATCAGACCTGTGCGCTGATCAAGAAAAATCCCCGCTTCGCTGCCACGCCCGTGGTCATGCTGTCCTCCAAGGACGGCTTGTTCGACCGCGCGCGCGGCCGCATGGTCGGCTCCGACGAATATCTCACCAAGCCCTTCACCAAGGACAGCCTGCTGAGCACCGTCGCCGCCCATGCCCGCAATACCTAGTTTTGTCAGCCCGTTTTACCTGAAGGAAATGTAATGCCGATCAAGAAAATTCTCATCGTCGACGACTCTGCCACCGAACGCCATGTGCTGGTGACCTTGCTCGAGGGCAAGGGTTACACCATCGTCACTGCCAGCAATGGCGAAGAAGGTGTCGCTGCTGCCAAGCGCGAACTGCCCGACCTGATTCTGATGGATGTCGTCATGCCGGGCATGAACGGCTATCAGGCCACGCGCACCATTTCGCGCGACGACGCCACCAAGCACATCCCGGTCATCATGTGTACCAGCAAGGATCAGGAAACCGACAAGATCTGGGGCATGCGCCAAGGCGCGCTCGATTACATGGTCAAGCCGGTCGACGGTGCGGCCCTGCTGGCCAAGCTGGCTACCCTCTAAGCGGACAACTCGATGGCCAAACGCCTGAGCCTGCGCGACTTCCAGGAGGACCTCTCCGCCCGGCTGCTGTCGGCCAAGCGCGGCGAGACCACGCCTCCCATGCTCGGCTTTCGCGCCGGTGCACGGCGCTGGTTGCTGGAACTGCCGGACTCGGGCGAAGTCGTTCCGCTACCGCCACTCAGCCCGGTGCCGCTGACGCAGCCCTGGTTTGCGGGCATGGCGAACATTCGCGGTGGCCTGCATGCGGTCGTCGATTTTGCCCAGTTTGCCGGCGCGGCGCCAACACCGCGTAGCGATCGCAGCCGTTTGCTACTGATCGGCGCACGCCACGGCATCAATAGCGCATTGCTGGTGGAAAGCATCGAAGGCCTGCGGCCAGTGAACACCTTGCGCCGTGTCGATTATCCAGCTGGCGCCCCCGTCGCGGAGTGGATTGATGCGGCGTACCAGGACGAGCAAGGTAATCACTGGCTGCATATCGCATTGACTCACCTGTTGCAGGATCCGGTTTTTCTCGACATTGCTCTGTAATATCAGGCGCCTGAAGGCGTGTTACTGGAGATAGTTATGGCGTTCACCCTCAAGCTGCCCTCCCTCAATCTGCCGGGCCAGACCGTGAAGGAAGACGGTACTGCCCCGGCCATCAGCGCGGAAAAGGCCGAGAAGCAGAAGATCCAGTTCAGCCGCCAGCTCAAGTTTTTCGGCAGCCTGTTCCTGATTACACTGATCGTCATGGCGGTGGTCAGCTATGTGAACAGCAAGGGGGACCTCGCCGACGATACGCGTATCCGCCTCAGTAACGAGCTCGACGTCACCATCTATCAAATGACCAAGGCGGCCACCGTAGCGCAAACCGGGCAGGGCAATGCGTTTGGCGAGCTGCAGCAGATGCGTGGCAAGTTCGCCGAGGCTCTCGGCATCCTTACCAAGGGCGGCGAATACGAGGGCGTCAAGATCCGCCCTGCCGGTGAAGGCGCCACCGCTCCGCTTGCCAAGCTTCAGGAGGAGTGGAAGAAGGCCGACGGCCGCCTCAAGGGGCTGATCGACAACCAGAAGGCCTACGAAGGCCTGGGCAAATTCATCGCCGAGGGTACCGCCAAGGGTGGCTGGAATGGTCAAGGCGACCACCTGTTGCGCATCGCCAGCCAGCTTGCTTCGCCGAACAACATCGACGACGCTGTCGCTGTGGCCATGGCCAAGGAGCTGCGCATGCAGCTCGAATTCATCGTCGGCAAGAATGACGGCAGCGACTTCGGCGTAGCCGCCCGCGCGCTGCTCGCGACGCTGCCCGCCGACATGACCGCGTTCGCCAAAGCCCGTGACGGCGCCACCCAGTTGCTGACCAACATTATCCCGCTCACCTCGGCCACCGACAGCGTACAAGCCGCCTTCGAAGCGCAGGTCGACCAGCGCGCGATGTATACCGCCCTGTTCGCCATCTTCGGCTCCCTGGTGCTGGCGTTGCTCGTGGTCGTCGTGAAGATCTTCAACGAGGAAGCCGCCGAACGTAATGCCGAATCCGAAACCCTGCGGATGCAGGCGGAAACGGAACGTAATGCATCGCAGGACGCCATTCTGCGCCTCATGAATGAGATGGGCGACCTCGCCGACGGTGACTTGACCATCCGCGCAACGGTGACCGAAGACATTACCGGCGCCATTGCCGACTCGGTGAACTACACGATTGAAGAACTCTCCGTGCTGGTAAAGCGCATCAACGACGCCGCCGTGCGCGTGGCCGCCGCTTCCGAGACCGCACAAAAGACCACCGACGAACTGCTGGCCGCAACCGAAACCCAATCCAACGAAATCCGCTCCGCCAACAGTTCGGTGCTGTCGATGGCGCAGTCGATGACCAACGTCTCCGCCAACGCCGGCGAGTCGGCGCGTGTGGCACTGAACGCACTCGCTGCCGCGCAGAAGGGCTCCGCCGCGGTGACCAACTCGATCAAGGGCATGAACGAAATTCGCCAGCAGATCCAGGAAACCTCCAAGCGAATCAAGCGTCTCGGCGAATCCTCGCAGGAGATCGGCGAAATCGTGGAACTGATTTCCGACATTACCGAGCAGACCAACGTGCTGGCACTGAACGCCGCCATTCAGGCGGCATCTGCCGGCGAAGCCGGTCGCGGCTTCACGGTGGTGGCGGAAGAAGTGCAGCGCCTGGCTGAACGCTCCGCCGAGGCGACCAAACAGATCGCTGCGATCGTGAAGACCATTCAAACCGACACGCACGACGCCGTGTCCGCCATGGAAAACTCGACCCAGAACGTGGTGGAAGGTGCCCAGCTTTCCGATGCCGCCGGTCAGGCCCTTGAAGAAATTTCCAAGGTTTCGCAGAACCTTGCCGAGCTGATCGAATCAATTTCGGGTGACACGGAAAAGCAGGCCTCCGTGGCAACGGAAGTGGCCAAGGTGATGCAGAACATTCTGCACATCACCGAGCAAACGACCACCGGCACGCGTCAGACCGCCGTCTCCATCGGTGAACTCGCTGAACTTGCCAGCGAACTCAAGGGCTCGGTTGCCGGCTTCAAGGTGTAAATTGAACACGAATTCCGTAGATATCGGCCCGCTGACCTGGGTCAAGGGCGAGATTGATCTCGCGCTCGATCGCGCCGGCGACTTGCTGCGCAATGCTGCCGGCCAGGATGATCCGAAACCCGTCATCAGCCAGGCTGCCGCACAACTGCACCAGGCGCATGGCGCGCTAGCCATCGTCGGTCTCGACGGTGTTACCCAATATTCGGAGGCGTTGGAACAGTTGTTCGCCTCCATCGAATCCGGCGAAACGGCCTACACGGCGGAGATTGCGGAAGCAGCGGAACAAGGTCTATTCACCATTCGTCACTACCTTGACGATCTGGTCGCCGGCAATCCCGATCAACCCCTCAAGCTCTATCCTCACTACAGCAAGCTGCTGACTTTGCGTGGCCTGCCGACACCACCCGAGTCTGATCTGTTCTATCCGGACCTCAGCCTGCGTCCGCCCAAGCGCGACAGCGAGGCTCCGGAACAATCGCCGGAAGAATTGAGCCGCCACCTCAAGGCCGCGCGCATGAGCTATCAGCGCGGCCTGCTCAAGTGGCTGCGCGGCAACGTCGACGGTCTCTCCGACATGCGCACGGCGCTCGACCAGATCGAGGCGACCCAAACCCAGCCAGCGCGCCGCACCCTCTGGTGGGCGGCGCAAGGCCTGGTCGACGCGCTGCGCGGTACCGGTGCCACAGCGGACAATGCTCCGCTGCGCAAGCTGAACGCTCGCCTTGATGTGCAGATCCGCAAGTTGATCGAAGGCTCGACCACAATCGCCGAACGCCTGCTGCGTGACGTGCTCTATCACATTGCCGTGGCACCGGCCGGCAGCGAGCATGTCGAATGCGTACGCGCCGCCTTCCAGCTTGATCATCAGCTGCCACGGAATGAAGGCGGGGCCGACGACGAAGCCAAGCGCCCGATTGTTGCCCAACTGCGCGACTTACTTGGCAATGCCAAGGACGACTGGAACCGCTTCAGCTCCGGTACCGCCGCCGCGTTGCCGCGTTTCCATCAGCGCATCGATGAGGCCTGCGTGCTCGCCATGCAACTCGGTCACGAGGGCTTTATCAATCTCGTCAACGGCATCAGCGATATCGCCGAAACGCTGCGCAAGGACCCATTACGCCAGGACGAGACTGTCGCCATAGAGATGGCGACAGCGCTTTTGCTGGCTGAAAGCGGCATGTCCAGCTATCCGGCATTGGGAGACGACTTCCCGACTCAGGTCGACGCCACGGTGGCGCGACTGGGTGCGCTCAATCGCGGCGAGTCTTTGGCCGCACTGGCCATTCCGCAGCTCGACGATATCGCGCGCAAGGCTCAGGAGCGACTGCTCATGGCCCAGGTGGTGCGCGAAATCAGTGCCAACCTGGCCACCATCGAACAGGCGCTGGACGCGTTTTTCCGCAATCCGGCCCAGAAGGAAGGTCTGGCCGCGCTGCGCAAGCCGCTCGATCAGGTCGCCGGCGCGCTTGCCGTACTGGGTCAGGAGAGCGCAGCTGCATTGCTGCACGAGTGTGATCTCAAGATCAAGACCTTCGGCTCGGCCGCAGATCTGCGCCAGGAGGATTTCGAGGAAGTCGCCAGCAAGCTCTCGGCGCTCGGCTTCTTCGTGGAGCAGCTACGCCACGGCCCGGCCAATCTCGACGCCATCCTCAATCCCAAGAGCGTGTCGGCCGAAGAGGAAACCATCGAGGCCAACCTCGACATCAACAAGCGGCTGACCCAGACGCTGATCGGTGCGCTGCGCGAGAAGCCCGAAGACAGCGATATCCGCGATGAACTCAAGCAGCAGCTCGAAACGCTGCGTGAAGACGCGCAACTGATTGCCGACGAAGGACTGGAGCAGCAGCTCAACACCGCTATTGCTGCGCTCGACGACAATGCCTCCACGCCGGTCATCGAGGAAGTCATCGCCACGCTGGTCGAGACGCCCGAGGTCATTGCTCCGTCAGAAGAAACCATGCGCCTGGCCAATGCCAGCAGTGAGGTGTTCGACGCCGAACTGCTCAGCATCTTCCTGGAAGAGGCCAACGAGGTGCTGGGCACGCTCGCCGAGACCTTGCCGATTGCCGCGCGGGATCCGCACGACTTCGAAGCGCTGACCACCATCCGGCGCAGCTTCCATACGCTCAAGGGCAGCGGCCGTATGGTCGGCCTGAACGAGCTCGGCGAAACCGCATGGGCTGTAGAACAGGTCATGAACCACTGGCTGCAACAGGAAGCCGACGGTACGCCGGCACTAATGCACATGCTGGCTGAAGCTCAAACGGTCTTCAGCGCCTGGGTTGCTCGTCTGGAACAAGGCGAGGTCAGCGCCCCCGACACGGCCTCGTTGCAGGCACGTTGTCAGCGCTTGCTGTCCGGGGAAATGGAAGACGAGGCTACGGCCCCGGTCGAGTCGCTTGAGCTGTCGGAGTCCGATACCGGCAATGAAGCCAGCGAGGGCGGCGCCAAGGTCATCGAGTTTCCGAACAACCAGGCAACGGTCGAAATCGGGTCGCTGACCTTGACCCCGATGCTCTTCGACACTTATGTCGGCGAAGCACGCGGTCATGTCGCCGCCCTGCAGGAAGAGTTTGCCGCACTTGATGGTACGCCGTCAGAACCGCTGGTTCGCGCCGCCCACACACTCGCAGGCATTTCTGCAACCGTCGGTATCGCGCCGGTGCATTCGCTCGTAAGCGCACTGGAAGACGCGCTGACCCGCTATGCCAAGGCGGCTCAGGAAATCTCATTTGACGACCGAACTGTTATCGCACGCGCCATCGGCGCCATCGATGGCATGATCGGCGCGGTGGCCGGGCGTCGCATGCCGTCCAGCGATGAAAATCTTGAAGCAGCACTGACCGCGCTCGTACCCAACGAGGCCAACAGCGGCGCCGAACTTCTGTCGTTTTATGCGCCGGAGGCAGACGCCACTGAAGGGGTAATTACAGCACCAGAAGCGTCCTTCGCCG
>DATMTO010000125.1:0-6130 GCA_035564055.1 Rhodocyclaceae bacterium
AGGGCAGCTCCGCATAACGGGCAGTACGGCTTGCGCCTCCGGCGCAGGCCGCCTTGGCTTGGGACGGCCCGGCGCCAAGGCTGCGCTGCTTTCCCTTCGTAGCCCCGGATAAAGAACCTCTGAGTAGCTTTTGCGCCGGGCCGCCCCAAGCAAAAGCAGTCCGTTCGCGGAGCGAACACCCGCTCAATCCAATACAACGAAGCGCCCCAATACTTTGGAGCGGCGCAGCCGCGAACCGTAGTCACCCCTTCCCTCGGGGAAGGGGCCGGGGGAAGGGCCTACCTTCTTTCAGACCACCATAGCATCGCCGATGCCGTCAGCACGAACAGCACGCTGGGCGTAACGGCCGAGACGAACGGCGTCCAGTCGTTGAGGATGCCGAGGCTGGAGAAAAGCCCGTTCAACATGTTGAAGAGAATGCCCAGCATGATGCCGGCAAACACCTTGATGCTGACCGCGCCCATGCGATCCTGCAGATAGGCGAAGGGCAGCGCCAGCACCATCATGACCAAGCAGGCGAGCGGATAGACGAGCTTCTTCCACAGCGCGATTTCATAGCGATCGGTCTTCTGCTGGTTGGCGCTCAGGTGTTCGATGTAGCGGTAGAGACGCAGGATCGACATGCGCTCGGGGTTCACCATCAGAACCGCGAGGATGTCTGGACTCAGCCCCGAGCGCCAGCTCATGCCCGGCAACTTCTCGATCCGTGCCTGATCACCCGCCAGCGTGGTGCGCGTGACCTTGCTGAAGTCCCACGTATCCGGCGCCCGGAACTCACCGCGCTCCGCTTCGCTGATGCTCTGCAATTCGAAATTCTGGTCGAACTGGTAGACACGAATGCCGCGCAGGCTGCCATCGGGGGCGGTTTCGCGGATATTGACGAATGCCTTATCGTCCTTCACCCACAGGCCGGTACGAAATTCCTGGGCAACCAGCTGGCTCATGGCGGACAGGCGAACCTGCTGCGCCAACCTGTCTGCGGCAGGCGCCACCAGCTCGCCGATCAGGAAGGTTGCCAGCACGAAAGGAATCCCGATCTTGATGAGTGCCACGACAAACGTGCGGGTCGCCGCGCCCGAGGTGCGCAGCACCGTGATTTCTGAATGCCGCGCAAGCTGCGTCAGTGCGTACAGCGAGCCGATCAGGACAGCTACCGGAAACAGCTCGTAGCTGCGCCCGGGTACCAGCAGCAGTACATAGAGCACCGCGTGCTGCAGCTGATACCCGCCCTTGCCGATCGACTCGAACTCGTAGATCAGATCGAAAAAGGAAAACAGCATCAGGAAGGCCGCCAGCACCAGCGCGGTGGCGCCATAGATCTCGCGCCCGATATGGCGTTCGAATGTTTTCATCAGCGCACGACTCAACGCCATAGTCGGCTCCACGAGAACAAGGAGAGGCGGCGCCAGAACAGCAGCAGCAGGATGAGCAGCATCACGATATGCACCACCCACACGCCCAGTTCGAAAGGCAGCTTGCCGCGGGCAACCCAGGCCTGGCAAAGGCTGATCAGGTTGCTGTAAATCATGAAGGCCAGCACCGCAAACACGAGGTTGTTGGCCCGCCCGGCGCGCGGGTTCACGAAGGACAACGGAATCGCCAGCAAGGCCAATACCGTGGCGGATACCGGCACGCCGATCCGCCACAGCAACTCGCCCCGGTTAATCGGCGTCGGGTCGCGCACAAGCTGATGTAAGGAGAGGGCTCGCGGCGACACCTCAACGCCGCGCGACTCGCGGGTTTCAGTACGCAAGGCATAACGCTCGAATTCCATGACGCGATATTCTGGCGTGCCCGGCATGCCTTCGTAGCGATGCCCCTTTTCGAGCACGACAAAACGGTCGCCGTTGGCCGCCTGCTCAACGTGCCCGCTGGCGGCGGCCATGATGCCGATACGGCCATGCTGTACCGAATTCATGAAGACATTCTTGACCTGACCATTACCGCTCTGCGCACCGGAAACACCCTCGACGAAGAAGATCTTGTCGCCGGAGGTAGATTCGCGAAACACGCCCGGCGACACCTTCGATACATCGTCGCGCTGGTCCATGCGCTGGCGCATTTCGCCGCTCTTCGACTGTGCCCAGGGGGCCAGATACATTGACAACGCAAGGATGGAAACGATGATGGGCACGGCGAAACGCAACACCGGATTGATCCAGTCGCGCAGGGACAGCCCGCTGGAGAACCAGACCACCATTTCCGAGTCGCGATACATGCGCGACAACGTCATCAATACCGAGACAAACAGCGTCAGTGACAACAGCACCGGCAAGTAACCCAGCGCGCCGAAACCGAGCAGTGCCATCACGGCCTCGGGCGCGACGCGCCCGCCGGCGGCCTGACCCAGCAGACGGATAAGCTGCGTAGTCATCAGGATGGAAAACAGGGCCACGAAGACCACCAGCGCGGTCTGGGCGAATTCGCGCTGAACGGCGCGGCGGTAAATCATCGTTGTTTTGGCTTTTTAGGCGAAAATGAGGATAATTCGTAAAGACGTCGAAGTTTTCAAACTTTTCGCATCCGGCAGGGTTGCAGAGAATGCCAAGCCAAGCCGGACTGTCCCGTCAGCAAGCTGCGCCGCCGCGCGGAATTCTTCGCGGGAATGGCGTCGCACAAGGAATCGAGAAGCAGCCGGAAAAACCTGGAGAAGCGCATGGAATTTAGCATAAAAAGCGGCAGTCCCGAGAAGCAGCGCAGCGCCTGCGTGGTCGTTGGCGTCTATGAGCCGCGCAAGCTGTCGGTACCCGCCGAGATTATCGACAATGCCTCGCACCAGTTCCTGTCCGACATCATTCGCCGCGGCGACATGGAGGGCAAGGCCGGCAGCACGCTGCTGCTGCACAACGTGCCCGGCACGCTGGCCGATCGCGTCTTGCTGGTAGGCCTCGGCAAGGAAAAAGAGTTCCGCGAAAAGGAATATCGCAACGCCATCGCCACCGCCGTGCGTACACTCAATGAAACCGGCGGCTTCGATGGCACCGTTTATCTCACCGAGCTGAATCTCAAGAAGCGCGACGCCGGCTGGCGCGTGCGTCAGGCCACGCTGGTTGCGCTGGATACGCTCTATCGCTTCGACCAACTCAAGTCGAAGAAGAACGAAGTGCGTCGTCCGCTACGCAAGCTGACCTTCTGCGTCGGCCGCCGCAGCGAACTCAAGGACGCCGAGCAGGCACTCATCGACGGTCAGGCCATCGCCGCCGGCATGAGCCTCGCCAAGGATCTCGGCAACCTGCCCAGCAACTTCTGTACGCCCTCGCATCTGGCCGCGACCGCCAAGGCAATTGCCGACGAGTACAAGATGAAGCTTGAGGTGTTCGAGCGCGCCGACATGGAAAAGCTGGGCATGAACACCCTGCTCTCCGTGGCCAAGGGCTCGCACGAGCCGCCCAAGTTCATTGTCCTGCAGTACCTGAACGGCAAGAAGGACGACAAGCCGATCGTGCTGGTCGGCAAGGGCATTACCTTCGATACCGGCGGTATTTCGCTCAAGCCCGCCGCCGAGATGGACGAGATGAAGTACGACATGGGCGGCGCCGCCAGCGTGCTCGGTACGATCAAGGCCGCGGCGCAGATGGCCCTGCCGATCAACCTGATCGTCGCCATCCCGACTACCGAGAACATGCCCGGCGGAGGCGCCACCAAGCCGGGCGACATCGTCACCTCGATGTCCGGCCAGACCGTGGAAATCCTCAACACCGACGCCGAAGGCCGTCTGGTGCTGTGCGATGCGCTGACCTATGTGGAACGCTTTGAGCCGCAATGCGTGATCGACGTTGCCACCCTCACCGGCGCCTGCGTGATCGCCCTCGGCCACGTCGCCTCGGGCCTGTTCTCCAACAACGACAGCCTCGCCCGCGAGCTGCTTGATGCCGGCCAGGACGCCAGCGACCGTGCCTGGCATATGCCGCTGTGGGACGACTACCAGGAACAACTGAAGAGCAACTTCGCCGATATGGCGAATATCGGCGGCCGCCCCGCCGGCAGCATCACCGCCGCCTGCTTCCTGGCGCGCTACACCGGCAAGTACGATTGGGCCCACCTTGACATCGCCGGCACCGCCTGGCGCTCGGGCAAGGACAAGGGCTCGACCGGCCGCCCCGTGCCCCTGCTGACGCATTTCCTGATGGGACGCGCCGGCCGCGTCTGAGCGTTGTGACCAAGATTTTTTTCTATCACGGCATGAATGACCGTCTGCCCTATGCGCTGCGCCTGATCAGCGGCGCCTGGGCGCAGCAGAAGGCATTGACGATCTATGCGCCGGACCCCGGCCTCGCGCAACAGCTCGACAACCTGCTGTGGACGCAAAACTCGACCGGCTTCATTCCGCACTGTCTGGGCGATTCGCCATTGGCCGCCGAAACGCCCATCCTGATTGCGCGCAACGAGGAGGAGCTCGGCCGCAGTACCCAGGATCAGCGTCTGGTCAATCTGAGCAACGAGCTGCCGCCGGGATTCGCGCGTTACGAAAGTCTGGTCGAAGTCGTCAGTCAGGAAGATGAAGTCCGCAACAGCGGCCGGGAGCGCGTGCGCTTCTACCGCGAACGCGGCTACGAAGTACAGTTCAAGGACATCTCGGGCGAATCGGCATGAGCGATCAGGACGCCAACCAGGCCAATCAACTTCTCCAGCAGGCCGATGCCCTGATGCGCAGACATCGGCGTGTTTTCGTCGCCGGCGCCGAAGCCGCGCCCAAGCCCGCAGCGGCAACCGAGAACGACAGCGATGTGCCGGTGCTGACTGAAGTCGTCGAGGCGGAGCAGTTGATCGGTACCGTCTCGCGCGCCGCCGAAGAGGAAATCAAGGCGCGCATCCATGCCGCGGTCGGTGCCAACGACGCCGAACTGGCAAGGGCACTGGAACGCTGGATCGCCACGCAACTGCCAGACGCGCTGTCACAAGCGCTCGACAGCGTTGCCGAACAGCTCAAACTCGAACTCGCTGCGCGCCTACGGGCCGAGCTGCTGACCCGACCGATGTTCGACCAACAGCCTTTGTTCAAGCCCGCCAAGCCGACCCAGTAAGGGCATCCGGGCCAGCTTGCCAAGGGGAAGCCGGCCCCTCTGTCCCGTATAATGGCGGGCTTCCCCATTTATCCGCTGTAGATCATGGAACTCGCCAAGAGCTTCGAACCGGCCGACATTGAGCGCCGCTGGTACCCCGCCTGGGAATCCGCAGGCCACTTCAAGGCCGGCCTCGACACCGGCAACCCCAACGCCTTCTGCATCCTCCTGCCGCCACCCAATGTCACGGGCACGCTGCACATGGGCCACGGCTTCAACCAGACCATCATGGATGCGCTCACGCGCTTTCATCGCATGCGCGGCGACAACACGCTGTGGCAGCCGGGCACCGACCATGCGGGTATCGCCACGCAAATCGTCGTCGAGCGCCAATTGGATGCTCAGGGTATCTCGCGCCACGATCTCGGCCGCGAAAAGTTCCTGGAGAAAGTGTGGGAGTGGAAGGAGTTCTCCGGCAACACCATCACCAAGCAGATGCGCCGCCTCGGCACCTCGCCGGACTGGTCACGCGAACGCTTCACCATGGACAGCGGCCTCTCCAAGATCGTCACTGAAACCTTCGTCCGTCTCTACAATGAAGGCCTGATCTACCGCGGCAAGCGTCTGGTCAACTGGGATCCTGTTCTTCACACGGCGGTCAGCGACCTCGAAGTGGTTTCGGAAGAAGAGGACGGCTCTCTGTGGCACATCAAGTATCCGTTGGCCGACGGCTCGGGTTCGCTGACCGTGGCTACCACCCGTCCTGAAACCATGCTCGGTGACACCGCCGTGATGGTGCATCCGGAAGATGAGCGCTACGCCCACCTGATCGGCAAGACGGTCAAGCTGCCGCTGTGCGATCGCGAGATCCCGATCATTGCCGATGAGTACGTGGACCGCGAATTCGGTACCGGCGTGGTCAAGGTCACGCCGGCGCACGATTTCAACGACTATGCCGTCGGCCAGCGGCATGGACTCAAACTCATCAGCATCCTCACGCTGGACGCCAAGATCAACGACGAAGCCCCGGCTCAATATCGCGGCATGGACCGCTTCGCCGCACGCAAGCAGATCGTTGCCGATCTCGAAGCCGCCGGCCTGCTGGTGCAGATCGACAAGCACAAGCT
>DATMTO010000126.1:0-6845 GCA_035564055.1 Rhodocyclaceae bacterium
GGGCGATGGCGGCACGCACGGTATCGCCTTCGAGAGAACGCAGGGCGGCCTCGGTGGTACCGCCCTTGGAGGTCACCCGTTCGCGCAGGATGGCCGGCGCATCGTTGCTGCGTGCCGCCAGACGCGCCGCGCCGAGCGTGGTTTCCAGCGCCAGCTTGCGCGCCGAGGGTAGATCGAAGCCTAGCTCGAGGGCCGCAGCTTCGAGCGCCTCGATGAAATAGAAGACATAGGCCGGGCCGCTGCCGGAAATCGCCGTGACTGCATCCACTTGCGCCTCGTCCTCGACCCAGACGGTCGAACCGACCGCCGCCAGAATGGTATCGGCCAGTTCTCGCTGCTCGGCATCGACGCCCGCGGCGGCATATAGACCGGTGATGCCGGCGCCGATCAGGGCCGGCGTGTTCGGCATGGTGCGCACGATGCGTTGATGCCCGCCGAGCCAGCGCGCAAGGTCGGCCACGCGCAGACCGGCAGCGATGCTCACCACCAATTGCGCGCCCAGCTTGCCGACGAACGGGGCCACCGCTTCGCGCATCTGCTGTGGCTTGACCGCAAGGACCAGCACTTCGCAGTTGAGGCTGGCGGCATCCACAGTATCAGTGCAGCGCACGCCGAACTTGTCGGTGAGTGCCTCGCGCGTTTCCGGGTTCAGCTCGATCACCTGCATGCCGGCGGCGGAAAAGCCCTTCTCGCGCAAGCCGCCGATCAATGCAGCGGCCATATTGCCACCGCCCAGGAATGTGATTCTCATTGTATGTCCTTCATGTGTTGATGCGAACGCCGAAGATCGCCGTGCCGATGCGGACCATCGTCGCCCCGGCGGCGATTGCGCTTTCCAGATCATGCGACATGCCCATGGACAGCGTATCCAGCGGCAACCCCTGCGTCTTCAATTCTTCATAAATACCGCGTAGCCGGCCGAACTGGGCCGCCAGGCGCGCTGCATCCTCGGTCGGTTCCGGTACCGCCATCAGGCCGCGCAAGCGCAGGCGCGGCAGCTTCGCCACCGCATGTGCCAGAACGGCGGCCTGTTCCGGTATCACACCGCTCTTGCTGACTTCGCCGCTGACATTCACCTGCACACAGACCTGCAATGACGGCAGATGTTCCGGCCGCTGCGCCGACAGGCGCTCGGCAATCTTGAGCCGGTCTATCGTGTGCACCCAGGCAAAGTGCTCGGCCACCGGCCGCGTCTTGTTGCTTTGCAGAGGGCCGATGAAGTGCCATTCGAGGTCCGGGTCGGCCACTGCGTCGATCTTGTCCACGCCCTCCTGGACGTAGTTCTCGCCGAAGGCGCGCTGTCCAGAGGCAGCCGCCTCACGCACATCCGCCGCCGGCCAGGTCTTGGACACGGCAAGCAGTGTCACTTCCTGTGGCGCCCTGCCGACAGCCTTGCAGGCCTCGGCAATGCGCGCGTTTACAGCTTGCAGGTTGGCGGAAATAGTTGTCATATAATGATTTGGCAGTATATCAGCCGGCTTGGTCGCAACGCCTCCCGCCCGTATCCGCTCCACCACTTCCGCACTCTCTGGAACCTCGATGGACATTACCGAACTGCTCGCCTTCGTCGTCAAGAACAAGGCTTCCGACCTGCACCTTTCCGCCGGCCTGCCACCGATGATCCGGGTCCACGGCGACGTGCGCCGCATCAACCTGCCGCCGCTCGAGCACAAGGACGTACACGCCATGGTGTACGACATCATGAACGACGGCCAGCGCAAGGTCTATGAAGAGCACCTCGAATGCGACTTTTCCTTCGCCGTGCCCAATCTGGCGCGCTTCCGGGTTAATGCCTTCGTGCAGCAGCGCGGCGCCGGCGCCGTGTTCCGGACCATTCCGTCCAAGGTGCTATCGCTCGAACAGTTGAATGCGCCCAAGATCTTCAGCGAGATCGCGCGCACGCCGCGCGGCATCGTGCTCGTCACCGGCCCGACCGGCTCCGGCAAGTCCACCACACTGGCGGCCATGGTCGACGACATCAATGAAAACGAATACGGCCATATCCTCACCGTCGAGGACCCGATCGAATTCGTCCATGAATCCAAGAAGTGCCTGATCAATCAGCGCGAGGTCGGCCCGCACACACTGTCCTTTTCCAATGCGCTGCGCTCGGCGTTGCGCGAAGACCCGGACGTGATTCTGGTCGGCGAAATGCGCGACCTCGAAACCATCCGTCTAGCGCTGACCGCTGCCGAAACCGGCCACTTGGTATTCGGCACGCTGCACACGAGCTCCGCCGCCAAAACCGTAGACCGCGTTGTCGACGTCTTCCCGGCGGCGGAAAAGGAAATGGTGCGTGCCATGCTGTCCGAGTCGCTGCGCGCAGTGATCTCGCAGACCCTGCTCAAGACCAAGGATGGCGCCGGCCGCGTTGCCGCGCATGAAATCATGATCGGCACGCCGGCGATTCGCAATCTGATCCGCGAAAACAAGATTGCGCAGATGTATTCGTCGATCCAGACCGGTCAGCAATTCGGCATGCAGACGCTGGATCAGAACCTTCAGGACCTGGTGCGCCGCAATATCGTGTCGCCGAGCGAGGCTCGCACCAAGGCGGCGAATAAGGATGCCTTCGGGTCTTAAGCCCAAAGGTATCCTTGTCCCAATTACACCCGCCCCTCCCGTCCTCCGCTCAGGAGGCTGCTGAAATAAGCCGCATGCGCGGCTGAAAATTTGGGGCACGCTGGAGATTGATGATGGAAAGAGATGAAGGTCTGAAGTTCATGTACCAACTGCTGTCCAATATGGTCAGCAGGAAGGGTTCCGACCTCTTCATCACCTCGGGCTTCCCGCCGGCGATCAAGGTCGACGGCAAGATGACCCCGGTGACGCAACAGGTGCTGACCCAGCAGCACACGCTGGAGCTGGCACGCGCCATCATGAACGACAAGCAGGCGGCCGACTTTGAAGCCAGCAAGGAATGCAATTTCGCGATCAATCCGGCCGGCATCGGCCGTTTCCGCGTCAATGCCTTCGTCCAGCAGGGCCGTGTCGGGCTGGTCCTGCGCACGATCAACACCTCGATCCCTGAGATCGACGACCTCAAGTTGCCGGGCGTGCTCAAGGAAGTGACGATGACCAAGCGCGGTCTGGTGCTTTTCGTCGGCGGCACCGGCTCCGGCAAATCGACTTCGCTGGCGGCCATGATCGGCTACCGCAACCAGCACTCCTTCGGCCACATCATCACCATCGAAGATCCGGTCGAGTATGTGCACGAGCACAGGAACTGCATCGTCACCCAGCGCGAAGTCGGGGTCGATACGGAATCCTGGGAAGCCGCCCTGAAAAACACCCTGCGCCAGGCGCCCGACGTCATCCTGATCGGTGAAATCCGCGACAAGGAGACCATGGAGCACGCCATCGCCTTCGCCGAAACCGGCCACCTGTGCATGGGCACCCTGCATGCCAACAGCGCCAACCAGGCACTGGATCGCATCATCAACTTCTTCCCCGAGGAACGTCGGCCGCAATTGCTGATGGACTTGTCGCTCAACCTCAAGGCCATCGTCTCGCAGCGCCTGATTCCGCTACGCGAAGGCAAGGGTCGCGCCGCCGCCGTCGAGGTGCTGCTGAACTCGCCGCTGATTTCGGACCAGATCGGCAAGGGCGACGTGCACGAGATCAAGGAGACGATGAAGAAGTCGCGCGAGCTCGGCATGCAGACCTTCGACCAGGCGCTGTTCGATCTCTACGAGGATGGCAAGATCAGCTACGAGGACGCGCTGCGCTTCGCCGACTCGATGAACGAGGTGCGCCTCATGATCAAGCTGCACGGCAAGGAAGCGCACGGCACCGACATCAATGCCGGCATCCAGCATCTGGATATTGTCTGACAGACAATATCCCAACAAAAAAGCCACGGCATGCCGTGGCTTTTTTGTTCCCGGCCTGGACCTCAGTCCGGGGAAGGGCCGCGCACATACGGCTCATGCAGGCGCACCGGCGTGGCCGCCTTTGCCCGCTTCTTGCGCGCGCGGATATTGAGCAGTTCGACGCAGACCGAGAAGGCCATGGCGAAGTAGATGTAGCCCTTGGGCACATGATGATCGAAGCCATCCACGATCAGTACCACGCCGACCACGACCAGGAACGACAAAGCCAGCATCTTGATGCTCGGATGCGCCGAGACGAAATCGCCGATTTGCTTGGCAAACAGCATCATCAGGCTGACCGAGGCGATCACCGCAGCGATCATCACGGAAACCTCCTTGACCATGCCGACGGCAGTGATGATGGAGTCGAGCGAGAACACGATGTCGATGATGGCGATCTGAACGATCACGCCGGCGAAGGTGGCCTCAACCGCATCCGACTTGTCGCCTTCCTCGCCTTCGAGCAGGTGATGAATCTCGGTCGTACTCTTCCATAACAGGAACAGACCGCCGGCGATCAGGATCAGGTCGCGGCCGGAAATCTCCTGCCCGAAAAGATTGAAGAACGGCGCGGTCAGGCCGACGATCCAGGACAGCAGGAACAGCAGCGCGATGCGCATCACCATGGCCATCAAGAGGCCGATGCGGCGTGCTTTTTCACGCGCCGCGCGTGGCAGCTTGTCGCACAGAATGGAAATGAAAATGATGTTGTCGATGCCCAGCACCAGCTCGAGCATGGTGAGGGTGAGAAAGGCAATCCAGATATCGGGGCGGGCCAGCAGTTCCATGCAACCAAATCTCCATTCGTTGAACGTCGAGAATTCAGCGCAAACGGCGCGGGATAGTCCGGTGGTGGTAAGTCAAAGGACGCTTGAGACCGGCTCGCATCCACGCAGTGCGCGGGGCAAAGCATTCTGCATCCTAGGGTCGGGACATCGTCTTGGCGGGGTGTTGAGGAAACATCACCTTAGCAGGCTTTGGCGCACAGGTAAATGCGTGACCGGCCGCCGCATGCCGGCCACGCACGGTACCGCCTTTACAGGTGAAACTGGCCCGCCGCCTCGGGCTGAAACGGGATCGCCAGAATCTGCATGCGGCGTTGCGCGCCGTTCGGCAAGGCGAACGCAATGTGCTCGCCCACACGCATGCCGAGCAGGGCCGCACCCACGCACGAGGTGACCGAAAGACGCTGCTGCGTGCTGTCGGCCAGCGTCGGATAAACCAGGGTGACCTCATGTTCAAGGCCGGTATCGAGATCCCGATAAACGACCATGCTGTTCATGGTGACGACGTCGCCGGGAATGTTTTCGCCGGGCACGACATCGGCGCTTTCGAGCAGCGCATCGATCCGCTCGCCCTCAACCTCGGCGAGCAGGCCACGGGCGCTGCGGGCTTGCAGCATACGCTCAAGCCGGATGACATCGAGCTGGGTCAGGCATGGGTGGTGCATCTTGTTTCCTCCACTGAAAATCGATCGAACCGTCGTCATGCGACGGAGTGGCAATCGTCCCGGCAGAGTGCAGATGCGGCTCTACCGGGCTTCAGCGAGGCAGGTGAGATCCTTGGCGCAAACCAGCCTGCCGGCTTGCTTGCAGCATGGGGTGGGGGAAAGAAACTCACCACGTAACACGGGCGTACAACCTCAGTGCGCCATGGCGCGCAGACGCGCGACGCGCTCCTCAGTGGCCGGGTGGGTGCTGAACAGGCCGGCCAGGCCGCCGCCGGAAAGCGGGTTCATGATCATCATCTGCGCCGTCTCCGGATGCGCTTCGGCCGTGGCCATGGGGATGCCGCGCGCGTAGTTGTGGATCTTGATCAGCGCGTCAGCCAGCGCCTGCGGGTCGCCGCTGATCTCGGCACCGCCGCGGTCGGCATCGAATTCGCGCGCGCGGGAGATCGCCATCTGGATCAGGCTCGCCGCCAGCGGCGCCAGCAGGGCCACGGCGATACCCGCGATCGGATTGGCCGGACGGCCTTCCGAATCACGGCCGCCGAAGAACATGGCGAAATTCGCCAGCGCCGAAATCGCACCGGCCAGCGTAGCCGAGATCGTCGAGATCAGGATGTCACGATGCTTCACATGGGCCAGCTCGTGCGCCATCACACCACGCAACTCGCGCGCCGACAGCATCTGCAGGATGCCAGTGGTCGCCGCCACGGCAGCATTGTCCGGATTACGGCCGGTGGCAAAGGCGTTGGGCTGGTCTTCGTGAATGATGTAGACCTTGGGCATGGGCAGACCGGCGCGGCCGGCCAGCTCCCTGACCATGTTGTAGAGATACGGGGACGAGGCGGCATCGACTTCCTGCGCGTTGTACATCTTCAGCACCATGTCCGCCGAGAACCAGTAGGCGAAGAAGTTCATACCGCCGCCGAACAGAAGGGCGAGCAGCATGCCGTTGGTACCGCCGATATAGGCGCCAATCAGGCCGAACAAGGCCATGATGCCTGCCATCAGGATCGAGGTCTTGAGCCAGTTGCCGAGCATGGGTAAATCTCCGTGAAAGGATTACGCAAGCTTAGATGGGGAAAGGCGACAAAAATTCAATTGCCGCGAAGGGAAACGCTCAGACCAGCCGGTCGCCGGCCTTGAGACTGAATCCCTGCAGAAACTCGCGGGTGGCGAGCCGCTTGCTGCCGGGCTTTTGCAGACTATGCAGGGTCAAGGCGCCGTCACCGCATGCCACCACCAGCTGCTGGCCGTCGGCGATCAGCACCGTGCCGGCCGGACCGCCTCCCGCAACGGGCGAGGCGCGCCAGACCTTAATAGCCGCGCCGTCGAATTCGGTGGCAGAGCCCGGGAAGGGATCGAAAGCGCGGATGCGGCGCTCGATCTCGGCCGCCGGCAAAGCCCAGTCGATGCGCGCCTCGGCCTTGCTGATCTTGGCGGCGTACATCACGCCAGCGTCGGGCTGGGGTTCAGCCTTGAGTTCCGAATAGCGCGCCAGCGCATCGACAATGAGTCGTGCGCCC
>DATMTO010000127.1:0-2523 GCA_035564055.1 Rhodocyclaceae bacterium
GCCATGGGATGCGGCATTGCGCGCCGCGTTGCTGCGGCCTTCGCCGCGGGAGCGATTATCACCCTGGGCATTGCGGCCCTCGCCCTGGCGCGGCGGACGCGCATCGCGATTACCGCCACCCCCGAAAGAACGGCCCTGCCCCTGACCTTGCGAACGACGACCGTTTTCAATCGGTTGCGGCTTGGCGTTGGGGTCCGGCTCGAAGCCTTCGACCATACGCTTCTCCAGCTGACGCTTGAGCAGGCGTTCGATGTCGCGCAGCAGCTTGAACTCGTCCACACAGACCAGCGACACGGCTTCGCCGGTCGCGCCGGCACGGCCGGTACGACCGATACGGTGCACATAGTCTTCCGGCACGTTGGGCAGCTCGTAATTCACCACGTGCGGCAACTGGTCAATGTCGATACCGCGCGCAGCGATATCGGTGGCCACGAGCACATGCAGCTTGAGGTTCTTGAAATCGGCCAGCGCCTTGGTGCGCGCACCCTGGCTCTTGTTGCCGTGAATCGCGGCGGCGCGGATGCCGCCCTTGTCCAGCTTCTCGGCCAGCGCGTTGGCGCCGTGCTTGGTACGGGTGAACACCAGCACCTGATGCCACTGGTTGTCCTCGATCAGCTTGACCAGCAGGTCGCGCTTCTTGTTACGATCCACCGGATAGACGGCCTGAGCCACCGTATCGGCGGCCGAATTGGCGCGCGCCACTTCGACCTGACGCGGATTGTCGAGGAACTGTTTGGCCAGCTGGCGGATCTCGTCGGAGAAGGTGGCCGAATACATCAGCGTCTGACGCTTTTCCGGCAGGACCTTCATGATCTTCTTGATGTCCGGCAGGAAGCCCATGTCCAGCATGCGGTCGGCTTCGTCGAGGACGACGATCTCGATATTCGACAGATCGACATTGCGCTGCGCAACGTGGTCGAGCAAACGACCCGGCGTAGCGACGATGATCTCGACACCGGAACGCAGCAGCTTGGTCTGCGGCACCATGCTGACGCCGCCGTAGATGGCAGCAGCGCGCAGGTTCAGATGCTGACCGTAGGTGCGCACGCTTTCATAAACCTGGGCCGCCAGTTCGCGGGTCGGCGTCAGGATCAGCGCGCGCGTCTGGAACTTGGTCATCGACAGGCCGCTACTGCGAGTAGACAGCAGTTGCAGCATGGGCAGCGTAAAGCCAGCGGTCTTGCCGGTACCGGTCTGGGCAGCCGCCATCAGGTCGTGGCCGGCCAGCACTTCGGGAATCGCCTGCTGTTGAATGGGCGTGGGCGTGTCGTAACCCTGTTCGGAAAGGGAACGCAAAATCTCGGCACGCAGGCCGAGTTCAGAAAAAAGCATGTGAAGCTCCAGGAACCTGTCTGCGCGCAGTTTGACTATTGCAGTCAGAGGAGCGCACGCTCGTCTAGATCAGGGTTCCAAAGGGGAAGGCGCGGAAAGAGAATTCTCAACGCGACGCGCCGGCAAGACTGAAGCAATGCACCAACGCGGGGCGAATTATAGCACGAACTGATCCGCCCCATTCCCCCATTTGCTGCATTGCGGGATAATGGCCGTCTTTGCTGGATTGCGCCCCCTGATTGCCATGTTCCTGACCGCTGCCCTCTACAAATTTGTTGCCCTGCCCGACTACGTGGCGCTGCGCGAGCCCTTGCTCGCCGTCTGCGAAGCAAACGGCATCAAGGGCACCCTGCTGCTGGCGGCGGAAGGCATCAACGGAACCATCTCGGGGCCCGAGGCCGGTATCCGGACGGTCCTTGCCTGGCTGCGCAAGGACCCACGGCTGGCCGAGCTGGAACACAAGGAATCCTGGGCCGCCGAGATGCCCTTCCACCGCATGAAGGTGAGACTGAAGAAGGAAATCGTCACCATGGGCGTACCGGGCATCAACCCGCGCCATATCGTCGGCACCTATGTGAAGCCGCAGGACTGGAACGATCTGATCCGCCAGCCCGACGTCGTGCTCATCGACACGCGTAACGACTACGAGGTCGCCATCGGCACCTTCAAGGGCGCGGTCGATCCCGACATCAAGAGCTTTACCGAATTACCGGCCTGGGTGCAGCGTGAGACCGAAGCCGGCCGCCTGCAAGGCAAGCCGCGCGTTGCCATGTTCTGCACTGGCGGCATCCGCTGCGAGAAATCGACCGCCTACATGAAGGAACAGGGCTTCGACGAGGTCTACCATCTGCAGGGCGGCATCCTCAAGTATCTCGAAGAAGTAGCGCCCGAGCAGAGTACATGGGATGGCGATTGCTTCGTTTTCGACGAACGCGTTTCGGTCGGCCACGGCCTGAAGCAGGGTGACTATGAACTCTGCCGCGCCTGCCGCTATCCCCTCAATGCCGAAGACAGAAAGTCACCGCACTACCGCAAGGGCGTGAGCTGCGCGCATTGTCATGACAAGACGACAGCGGAGCAAAAAGCCTCGTACGCAGAACGGCAACGGCAGGTCGAGTTAGCCGAACAGCGCAACGAAGAACACATTGCCGCCTACTTCGAACATACGCACATCAAGAAAGACGCCGCGTA
>DATMTO010000128.1:0-8299 GCA_035564055.1 Rhodocyclaceae bacterium
GTCCGGCAGCGAACTGTTCCGCCTGATCCGCCAGGGTCGCCTCGAATGGCGCGCCGAGGTGCCGGCACCGCAACTGGCCCTGCTCAAGCCCGGCATGGCCGTGCGCATCGACGCTGGCAGCGGCATTACGGTCGCCGGCAAGCTTCGCATGGTCTCACCCAGCGTTGATCCGAAAACGCGCAATGGCATCGTCTATGTGGATCTGCCCGAGCCGGGTGCCGCCCGTGCCGGCATGTTCGCCGCCGGCGAGATCGAGGTCGGCAGCAGCGACGGCCTGACGTTGCCGCAAAGCGCAGTGATGGTGCGCGACGGCTACAGTTACGTGTTCCGCGTCAGCCCCGACAGCAAGGCGCTGCAAACCAAGGTAACGCTGGGTCGGCGCCTGGATGAGCGCGTCGAGATCCTGACCGGACTTGGCCCCAACGACCGCGTCGTCGTTGCCGGCGGCGGCTTCCTCACCGACGGCGATCTGGTGCGCGTGGTCGCGGCACCGGCTGCGGATCTCGCACCGGCGCAGTCGGCCAAGTAAGCGGAAACCACAGGAACCCACCATGAACGTTTCCGCCTGGTCGATCCGCAACCCGATTCCGGCCATCCTGTTTTTCATCATGCTGACGCTGTTCGGTTTCCACGGCTTCAGCGACATGAAGATCCAGAACTTCCCGGACATCGACCTGCCCACCATCAACGTCACCGCCAGCCTGCCCGGCGCCTCGCCCGAGCAGCTCGAAACCGACGTCGCACGCAAGCTTGAGAATTCGATCGCCACGCTGCAGGGCGTCAAGCATATCTACACCAAGGTGCAGGACGGCAACGTCACCATCACGGTCGAATTCCGTCTCGAAAAGAACACCATGGAGGCGGTCAACGACGTACGCGATGCAGTCAGCCGCGTGCGCGCCGATCTGCCCGGCGACCTGCGCGATCCGGTCATTTCCAAGATGGAAGTGTCGGGTGCGCCGATCCTCACCTACACCGTCGCCTCCGCCAAGATGGACGACGAGGCCTTGTCCTGGTTCGTCGACAATACCGTCACGCGCAAGCTGCTCAGCGTCAAGGGCGTCGGGGCCGTCGCCCGTGTCGGCGGTGCCACACGCGAGATCCGCGTCGAGCTCGACCCGCTACGTTTGCAGGCGCTGAATGCCTCGGCCGCCGACATCTCGCGCCAGCTGCGCCAGGTGCAGCGCGAAGCCTCGGGCGGTCGTACCGACGTCGGCGATGCCGAGCAGTCGGTGCGCACGCTCGGCACCGTCAAGACCGCCACCGAGCTGGCGGCAATGCAGATCGCACTCTCCGACGGTCGGCGCATTCGCCTCGATCAGGTCGCCACCGTCAGCGACACCGTTGCTGAACAACGCAGCGCGGCCTTGCTCAACGGCAAACCGGTAGTCGGCTTCGAGATCACGCGCAGCCGCGGCGCCGGCGAGGTCGATGTCAGCAACGGCGTCAAAGCGGCGCTGGAGAAGATTCGCGCCGAGCATCCAGACATCGAAATTACCGAGGCCTTCAACTTCGTCGATCCGGTCGAGGAGAACTATCACGGCTCCATGTCGCTGCTCTACGAGGGCGCGGCACTGGCAGTGCTGGTGGTGTGGCTGTTCCTGCGTGACTGGCGCGCCACCTTCGTCTCGGCGGCGGCACTGCCGCTGTCGGTGATTCCGGCCTTCGGCTTCATGTACCTGTTCGGCTTCAGCATCAACGTGGTCACCACGCTGTCGCTGTCGCTGGTGATCGGCATCCTCGTCGACGATGCGATCGTGGAAATCGAGAACATCATGCGCCACCTGCGCATGGGCAAGACCCCGTATCAGGCGGCGATGGAAGCCGCCGACGAAATCGGTCTCGCCGTGATCGCCACTACTTTCACACTGATCGCCGTGTTCCTGCCGACCGCCTTCATGAGCGGCGTGGCCGGCAAGTTCTTCGTACAATTCGGCTGGACCGCCGCCATCGCTGTGTTCTTCTCGCTGGTGGTGGCACGCATGCTGACGCCGATGATGGCGGCCTACATGCTGCGCCCGGCGACGGACGGACACAAGGAACCGGGCTGGATCACCGTCTACCTCGGCTGGGCCGAAGCCTGCCTGCGTCACCGCCTGCGCACTTCCTTCGGCGCCCTGGCTTTCTTCATTGCCTCCTTTCTGCTGGTGGGTTTCCTGCCGACCGGCTTCATTCCGCCGGACGACTTGTCGCAAACCCAGGTCACGGTCACGCTGCCCCCTGGCAGTACCTTCAAGCAGACCTATACGGCCGCAGAACAGGCGCGCCATATCGTCGAGAAAAATCCATACGTCAAGCTCGTCTACACCGCCATCGGCGGCGGCAACTCGGGTGGCGACCCGTTCGCGCCGCCCGGCGCGGCACAGGTAAACAAGGCCGTGCTGACCATCAACATGACGCATCGCGACGAGCGCGACGGCGTCAGCAAGCAGGAGGTCGAAGGCCAGCTGCGCACCGCCCTGCAGGATCTGGCCGGCGCCCGCATCAAGGTTGGCCTCGCCGGCTCCAACGAAAAGTACGTACTGGTACTGGCCGGCGACGACGGCGATGCGCTCACCGAACATGCCCACAAGGTCGAACGCGAGCTGCGTACCATTCCCGGTATCGGCAGCGTGATTTCGAGTGCCAGCCTGGTTCGTCCCGAGATCGTGGTACGCCCGGACTTTGCGCAGGCGGCGCAGCTCGGTGTGACTTCCGTGGCGATGGCCGACACGCTGCGCATCGCCACCGCCGGCGACTACGATCAGTTCCTGCCCAAGCTGAACTTGTCCGAACGCCAGGTGCCGATCGTGGTCAAGTTGCCGCAGGGTTCGCGCAGCGATCTCGACCTGCTGTCGCGCCTGACCGTGCCCGGCAGCCAGGGACCGGTGCCATTGGGCAATATCGCCACGCTGAAGCTGGACAGCGGCCCGACCGAGATCAGCCGCTACGACCGTCAGCGCAATATCAATTTCGATATCGAACTCAACGGCCAGCCGCTCGGCGACATCGCCGCCAAGGCGACCGCACTGCCCAGCCTGCAGAAGCTGCCGCCGGGCGTGATCCAGAGCACTGTCGGCGACGCCGAGACCATGAACGAACTATTCGCCAGCTTCGGCCTCGCCATGTTCACCGGTGTGCTGTGCATCTACATTGTGCTGGTGCTGCTGTTCCATGACTTCGTGCAGCCGGTGACGATTCTCGCTGCGCTGGTGCTGTCGGTGCCGGGCGCCCTGTTTGCGCTGTTCATCACGCACACGGCCTTGTCGATGCCGTCGATGATCGGTCTCATCATGCTGATGGGTATCGCCACCAAGAACTCGATCCTGCTGATCGAATACGCCATCGTCGCGCGCCGTGACCGCCAGCTCGAGCGTTGGGACGCCCTGCTCGACGCCTGTCGCAAGCGCGCTCGCCCCATCGTCATGACCACCATCGCCATGGCCGCCGGCATGCTGCCGATCGCGCTCGGCCTCGGCGTCGATGCCAGCTTCCGCGCACCGATGGCCATCGTCGTCATCGGCGGCCTGATCACCTCGACCTTCCTCAGCCTGTTGGTGATTCCGGTGCTGTTCACCTACGTCGACGATCTGGTGCAGTGGATGGGCCGCAAGCTCGGCCAGCGCTACCGCGCCCAGCAGAGCGGGGAGCAATCCGGCAACTGACCCTTAGTCGAGGCGGCTGCGCTGCTGGTGCTCCGGCACCTCGGCCGCCCAGCCAAGCTTTTCCTCGATGCGATGACGCATGGCATCGGCGGCACTGGCCTCGCCGTGAGTGACGAAGACATGGCGCGGTCGTCCCTTCATCGTGCCGAGCCAGGTCAGCATTTCCTCATAGTCGGCATGGCCCGAGAGGCTGTCGATGTTCTTCACTTCGGCATGGATCGGGATGTAGTCGCCGTGAATCTTGACCGACTCGGCCCCGGCCACCATATCGGCCCCGCGCGTGCCGCCAGCCTGGAAGCCGGCAAACAGAATGGTGTTGCGCCGGTCCGGCCCGAACGCCTTGATGTGATGCAGCACACGCCCGCCCGTGGCCATGCCGCTGCCGGCGATGATCACCGCCGGGCCGCGCGTCTTCTCGTTGAGGCGGCGCGACTCTTCCGGCGTGGCGACGGCATGGACGGAAGCGCAGATTTCCTCGCATTGCTGCGCGTCCAATCGGTGATATTCGTGATGCTTGAGATAGAGACGCGTCGCCTCGATCGCCATGGGGCTGTTGAGATACACCGGCACATGGCTGGGCATGCGTCCTGCCTGCTTGAGCGCATGCACCATGTACATCAGCGTCTGTGCGCGACCGACGGCAAAGGAAGGAATGATGACGAGGCCGCCGCGCTCGAAGGTGCGTTTGAAAACATCCTCCAGGACCGCCAACGGATCTACCTTTTCATGCAGACGATTGCCGTAGGTCGACTCGACCACTAGATAGTCGGCGCTCTCCAGCGGCGCCGGCGGATAGAGGATGGGATCGTTGCTGCGACCGACATCGCCGCTGAACAGGATGGAGCGACCGGCGTGCTCGATGCGCACCGAGGCCGCACCGAGCATATGCCCGGCCGGCGCCAGGCGCAGGCGCACGCCGCCGCCGAGATCGATATCGCTCGCAAAAGCCACTGTCTCGAAACTGCGCAGCGAACGGAGCGCGTCCTCTTCGGTGTACAGCGGCAAGGCCGGCTTGTGTTTCGAGAAACCGTGGCGGTTGGCGTAATCGGCTTCCTCCTCCTGCAAGCGCCCGCTGTCGGTGAGCAGGATGCGACACAGGTCGCGCGTCGCGCTGGTGCTGAACACCGGGCCGGCAAAACCGTCGCGCACCAGCACCGGCAGATAGCCGCTATGGTCGAGATGGGCATGGGTCAGGACGACGGCGTCGATTTCCTCTGGCCGGATCGGCAACACTGCGCGATTGCGCAGGCGCAACTGCTTGTAACCCTGGAACAGGCCGCAATCGACAAGAATCTTCCTGTCGCCGACCCGCAGCAGGTACTTTGAGCCGGTGACGGTGCCGGCGGCGCCGAGGAACTGGATTTCCATGCTGAGCTGTTCTCCGTAGAATCAGGTTATGGCTTACCCGTCCATCATAACTGCTGCATGACACCGTGAAACCGACCTGCCTCGTGCGCCCCATGCATGCGGACGACATGCCCGCAGTCCTGCGTATCCAGGCGGCCTGCTACACCGCCATCGTGCCGGAGTCGCGGCAATCGCTGGAAGCCAAGCTGCGGGCCGCGCCCGATACCTGCCTCGTGGCCGCTGCGCCGAACGACGCAATACCGGACGACATTGCCGGCTATCTGGTGGCAATGCCCTGGCGGCGCGGCGCGCCACCCGAACTCGACGCGCCTGATTGCCGCCTGCCACAACAACCCGACTGCCTCTACCTGCACGATCTGGCGGTCGCCCCCGCAGCGCGCGGCAGTGGCGCTGCCGGGGCGCTCGTCGCCGCCTTCATGCAACGCCTGCATGCATACGGACTCGCACATGCCAGCCTGATCGCGATTCAAGCCTCGCAACCCTTCTGGCAGAGACACGGCTTCAGGATTGTCGCCCTCGATGCGGCACGCCAGGCCGGGCTAGCGGCTTACGGCGAGGATATTGCATACATGGAATATGCTGCTCTCCCGGCGGTGCCCTAGCCTGTCCACAGCGACAACTTTCGAGGAGGTACATGCAGATGCAGACAATCAGCTGGTATTCGCGTCTCGCCAAGACAGCCGCCCGTTTCAGCGGTAGGCCCAGGGTTTTCGCTCTGGCCGTCGCAATAATCCTTGTCTGGGGCGTCACCGGCCCCATCTTTGATTACAGCGACACCTGGCAGCTAGTCATCAATACCGGCACCACCATCATCACCTTCCTGATGGTGTTCCTGATTCAGAACACCCAGAACAGCGATACGGAGGCGATCCAGTTGAAGCTCGACGAACTGATCCGGGCGACCAAGGGCGCACACAATGCGCTACTCGATCTCGAGGAACTGGACAGCGAGGCGCTTGAGGCATTTCGCGCCAAGTACGCCGCGCTGGCGGAGGCGGCCCGCAAGGAACTGGAGAAAGGACAACGCGATACCGGCACACCGGACGCCTGAACACATGATCGAACACTCCGATAAGCAGCGCCGGGCAGTACGGCTGGTAGCCCTGCTGGAAGCCTTCAAAGGCCTTCTCGCGATTGCGGCGGCCTCGGGCCTGCTGTTCCTGCTGCACGAGGACCTGGCCAAGTTTGCGCTGCGCCTGGTGCAGCACGCGCACCTGAATCCGGCCGCTCACTACCCAAGCATATTCATCAATGCCGCCACGCATCTGCAGGACTCGCGCCTGCTCCTGCTGGCCTTTGGCGCGGCCGCGTATTCGGCGCTGCGCCTGATCGAAGCCTACGGACTGTTCTACGAAAAGGCCTGGGCCGAGGTACTGGCTGCCGCCAGCGGTGCGATCTACGTGCCCTTCGAACTGCTCGGCCTGCACCACAAACCGGATCTGTTGCGCGCCGGCCTGCTGCTGCTCAACATCGTCGTGGTCGTCTTCATGCTGCGCCTGCTGTGGCAGCGGCGCAGCGCATCCGACACCGACTAGCCCGAGGTCCGGGACGCAGCGCCCCTGCGCTCGACCACGAGGCTGCAATCGCAGCCGCTACCGGCAGAAATGTAGCGATGGGCAAGCCGCTTCAAGGCCGGTGCCAGCCAGCGCAGGCCCGGCGCGAGGTAACGCCTCGGCGTTTCGATCAGACCGCAGCGATATTGTCGCGTCTGATCATTCCAGACCAGGGCGGCGCAGGCGCCCTTTCGTTTCCGGCTTACCAGAATTCCCATGGGACACGGCTCGCTGGCACAGCAGACACCGCAACCGTTGCAGGGTGCATGCTCGGCCGGCTTATCCGGCGCAGCGGGATGGAGGTGGATGATCTGGGACAAGATGGCTCCGGTGCTTGCCTAAAGCGCAGCCTGCCAGGCCGCAAGCTTGCGTTCGAAGCCTAGCGTATAGGCAGGGCTGGTCGAAGGCAAGACCAGTACCGTGTAGCCCATGTCGCTGAACATGCGCTGAAACTTCCCTGCGGTCTGGCCGTTGAAGCAAACGCGCTCCAGCTTTGGCGCCAGCACCTTCAAGGAAGTGAAGTCATTCGCCACCCCCATGCGGATGTCACTGTCGAGGCTGCCTTCGCGCTCGCAGGTCGCATACACATCCCAGACACCGATGCCGGCCGCATGCAGATGCGGCCATCGGGCTGCATAGTCCATTTCGCATAGCGGCTGTTCGAGCAGGGTGCCCATGACGCGCCAGAACTGGTTCTGTTTGTGCGCGTAGTACTGCTGGGCGGCCAGCGAGGCCGCCGAAGGAAAGGAGCCGAGGACGAGCGTACGCGTCTGCGTGTCGATCCGGGGCGGCAAGCCGTACAGCGTTGTCATTGAGACTCCTCAAACAACGACGCCCTGACTCGGCAGGGCGTCGTTTCGCAAAGGTGAAGCTGCTTAGCTCGCCTTCATCTCCAGCATCAGCTGATTGATGCGCTTCACGAAGGTGGCCGGATCGTCGAGCACGCCGCCCTCGGCGAGCAGCGCCTGATCGAACAGCACATTGCTCCAGTCGTCGAACTTGGCCTCTTCATACTTGAGGCGCAGCACCACCGGATGGCGCGGATTGATTTCGAGGATGGGCTTGGCCTCGGGCGCGTTCTGGCCAGCGGCCTTGAGGATGCGCGCCAGATTGCCGCCGATGTCGTGTTCGTCGGCAATCAGACAGGCCGGCGAATCGGTGAGGCGATGGGTGACGCGCACGTCCTTGACCTTGTCGGCCAGCGTGGCCTTGATCTTGTCGGTGAGCTCCTTGAACTCGCCGGCTTCCTTTTCCTGCTCCTGCTTCTCGGCTTCGTCTTCAAGCTTGCCCAGATCGAGGTCACCCTTGGCTACGGATTGGAGTTGCTTGCCGTCGAACTCGGTCAGATGGCCAACCAGCCATTCGTCAACACGCTCCGACAGCAGGATGACTTCGATGCCCTTCTTGCGGAAGACCTCGAGGTGGGGGCTGTTCTTGGCCGCGTTGAAGGTTTCGGCGGTGACGTAGTAGATCTTCTCCTGCCCTTCCTTCATGCGCGACACGTAGTCGGCCAGCGACACGGTTTCGTCCTTGGTGTCGCTGTGCGTAGAAGCGAAGCGCAGTAGCTTGGCGATAGCTTCCTTGTTGGCGAAGTCCTCGCCCACGCCTTCCTTCAGAACCTTGCCGAATTCCTTCCAGAAGCCCGCATACTTTTCCTTCTCGGCCGCCTCGTCGCTGTTGGCCAGCGCTTCGAGCATGCCCAGCACGCGCTTGGAACAGCCGGCGCGGATGGCG
>DATMTO010000129.1:0-8927 GCA_035564055.1 Rhodocyclaceae bacterium
CTGAAGACAAGCCACGGAGAAAGGGGCTTTGGCGAAGGGGCGCCCAACCGGAGGGAATCCCTGCGGGATAAGCCAAAGCCAGCGCGCGGTATGGCGTCATGCCGTAGGCATGACGAACATTCGTTATCCCCTTGACCGAAGGGAACCCCTTTTCGGGACCGTGGGAAAGAGGTCAGGGGACGGATGTACTACTCCCGATGGTAGGGATGCCCCTTATGCAGACTGTGCGCGCGGTAGAGCGCCTCAGCCAACATGACGCGGACCATGGCGTGCGGCAGGGTCAGCCCGGAGATGCGGTAACGCTCGTCGGCCTCGGCCCTGAGGGCGGGATCGAGACCGTCCGGACCGCCGATGATGAAGACCACGTCTTCTCCACCGGCCATCCACTCGCCCAGCTTCTGCGCCCACAGTTTGGTGGTGGCTTCGGTGCCACGCTCGTCGAGGATGATGCGACGGCACCGTGACGGCAGGGCCGCGCGAATGCGCGTTGCCTCGGCCGCCATCATGGCGTCCACGGTCTTGCCGGTGGTACGTGGTTCGGCCTTGATCTCGCGCAGCTCGATCGGACATTCGCGCGGCATACGCTTGGCGAAATCCTCGAACGCCTCGCTGACCCAGCCCGGCATGCGCGTGCCGACGGCGAGGATCAACAACTTCATAAGCTGCCCTCACGCCGCCCCTCTCCCCTAGGGAGAGGGTGACTACGGTTCGCGGGCTTCGCCCGCTCCACATGCCTTGCTGGCTTTGGCTTAGGGCGGCCCGGCGCCAAAGCCTCTGTCTCCGACATACTGTCAGTCGTTCTGTTCTTCAGCTGCCGCCTTGCGCGTCGACGGTTTGGCCTGCCACAGCTCTTCGAGGTTGTAGTAGGCACGTACCGCCGGTTGCATGACGTGCACGACGATACTGCCGAGATCGACCAGCACCCATTCGCCGCTGTCCTCGCCTTCCATGCTGACGACTTCGCCGCCGGCTTCCTTGACCTTGTCGTGCACGCTGCGTGCAAGCGATTTGACCTGACGGTTGGAATCGCCACTGGCGACGATGATGCGGTCGAACATCGCGGTGAGCTTGGTGGTATTGATGACCTCGATGTCGCGACCCTTGATGTCTTCAAGAGCGTCGACGGCGATCTTCTGGAGCTTTTTTACGTCCATGCGGGATAGTGTCAGCGGTAAAGGTTGTGAGTCTGAATATAGTCGAGAACGTCGTCCGGCAACAGGTAGCGCGGACTGCCTCCATGCGCCAGCTGTTCCCTGATGGCCGTGGCCGAGATATCGAGCGGCGTCAGCAGCGAGGGCAGGATCACGCCCGCGTCCTTGTCGTCGACGTCGGCCCCGAGCCGGGCCGGATCGACCGCGGCGCGCTTGGCGAACTGCTTGCCGAGCAGCGGCGACATGGCGTCGATGCTGAGCTCGTGGCCGGGACGCGTGAAGATGGCGATGTGCGCCAATTCGAACAATTCCTCCCAGCGGTGCCAGGTCGGCAGGCCGAGGAAGGCGTCGGCGCCGAGCAGCAGCACCAGCGGCGTGTCCTCATATTCGGCGCGCAGGTGTTCGAGCAGATTGACCGTATAGCTGGGCTCGGCCGACTCGGCCTCGAACTTGTCGAGGCGAAAATCGTCGTTGCCGGCGATCGCCAGTTCGACCATGGCGAGGCGGTGATGCGCCTCGGTCTGCGGTTGGTCGCGATGGCGAGTCACCCCGGCCGGGCTCCAGATTACGCCGGCCAGGCCGAGCTTTTCACAGGCCTCTTCGGCCAGACGCAGGTGGCCGAAGTGCACCGGGTCGAAGGTGCCGCCGAAAATGCCGATCGGATCGCTCATGCCTCTTCGGCCTCGCTTGCGGGCGCCGGCATGGTCTCGAAAATTTCGCGGTAGGCGATATACACCGAGGCCATCAGCATCGGCACGAAGGCCAGCAGCATGATCAGCTGCAGGAAGTAACCGACCGCGTCGCCGGCCGCTGGGAACAGCCCGGCGATCAGTACCCGCAGGAAGCCGGCGGCCATGATGACGATCAGGCAGTTGAGGAAATGCATGACGAAGGCGCCGACATTGCGCCATGTCGCCACGAAGCTGAAGAACATCGCCTTGGCCGGTGGCATGTTGTGCCATGCGGTCAGCACCGGTGCGAAACAGAAGGCCATAAACACCGGGATCATGACGATGAACAGCGGCAGCAGATTGAGCAGCACATCCTTGGCAGTCAGTTGCGCGATGTCGGTCGGCGTGTCGGCCAGCCACTCGATCAGGACCGACAGCAGAGCGAAGATAGCCGAAGCGGCGAACTGGAACAGGCCGAGACGGATCAGCGCAGGCCGGCGCTCGACCACGGCGAACATCAGATCGGCCTGCTGCGGCACCTTGCCGGCATGGACCGCTGCATACACGTTCGCCAGCAGCACCATCAGCGAAGGCTGGATGATCGGCAGCAGGAGCACCAGCGGCCCGAGCAGGGCCAGCACCACGCCGGCCAGCCAGTAGGCCATGGAGGCGCTGAGGATCAGCGCGGGGTTCTTGCGGTAGAGCGCAAATGCGGCGCCGAGCCAGCGACGGCCGGCGCGCATGGGAAGTCGGTGAGCTTGCATCAGAGGTTCGGGTAGGGAGACTTGCCTTCGTGCAGGGCCAGCCAGCCCTTGACGATGCGATAAATAAGCCAGACAGTGGTGGCAAAGCAGATGAGCATGCCGATCAGAATGAGCCAGGTCAGCGTGCCCAGCACATAGCCGGCCAGCGCACCCCAAAAGGTGTTGATCTGCCAGCGCAGATGCGGCTCGTAGGCGGTACCGCGGGCATCGTCGCGCTTGACGTAGGCCAGCACCAGCGCCACCAGATTGCCCAGGCCGCCGGTGATGAAACCGGCCGCCTGCAAGGCGTAGCCAGCCACGGCTACGGTACGGAGCGTATCAGCAGGGGAGGAATTACTCATGCGATGTCAGAGCCATTCGACAGCAGTCGCTTGCTTGGGAAACTCGGGCGCATCGAAGGCGGTATCACCTTCGGGGTCGGCGATGCCGGTCGCTTCGATGTTCTTGAAGTCGTAGAGATCATGATCCATCAGATGCGAAGGCACGATGTTGCCGAGCGAACGGAACAGGTTCTTGATGCGGCCGGGGAATTTTTTATCCCACTCGACCAGCATGGCCTTGATGTTCTGGCGCTGCAGGTTTTCCTGACTGCCGCACAGATTGCACGGAATGATCGGGAACTGCTTGTGCTCGGCCCAGGCTTCGAGATCGTCCTCGCGGCAGTAGGCGAGCGGGCGGATCACCACATGCCTGCCGTCGTCCGAGACCAGCTTGGGCGGCATGGCCTTGATCTTGGAGCCGAAGAACATGTTCAAGAACAGGGTCTGCAGGATGTCGTCGCGGTGATGGCCCAGGGCGATGCGCGTGGCGCCGAGCTCGTCGGCGACGCGATAGAGGATGCCGCGGCGCAGGCGCGAACACAGGCCGCAGGTGGTCTTGCCTTCGGGCACGACGCGCTTGACGATGGAATAGGTGTCCTGCGTCTCGATGTGATACGGCACACCGATGCTCTTCAGATAATTGGGCAGCACGTCGGCAGGGAAACCCGGCTGTTTCTGATCAAGATTGACCGCAACGATGTCGAAGTTGATCGGTGCGTGCTCGCGCATGTGCAGCAGGATGTCGAGCATGGCATAGGAGTCCTTGCCGCCCGACAGGCAGACCATGACCTTGTCGCCCTCGCCGATCATGTTGAAGTCGCCGATGGCCTGACCGACGTCGCGGCGCAGGCGCTTGGCCAGTTTGTTGGTCTCCAGGCGCTCGCGCGCCGACTGCGCGGCAGCCGCCTGATCTGTGTCGGTTTCGGGGCTGGCCAGTGCGGCCAAAGGTACTGCGCTGTTCATGAAATGCGGCCTGCTAGAGATGGGCGGTGCGCCCGCCGTCGACGTTCAAGACCTGACCGGTCACGTAGGGGGCGTCCAGAAGGAGGAATTTTACCGCGCCGGCGATGTCCGCAGGGCTTCCCGCCCGTTTGAGCAGGGTATGGGCGACGATGGCGTCCCGTTCCGCCAGCGAGAAGCTCTCACCCTCAGGCCAGGCAACGGGGCCAGGCGCCACCGCATTGACACGGATCTCCGGCCCTAGCTCAAGGGCCAAGGCGCGAGTAAGCCCTAACAATCCGGCCTTGGCGGCGCAGTACAGCGGGTAGTTTTTGAGCGGACGTTCGGCGTGGATGTCGGTGATATTGACGATGCTGCCCTGGCTCAGGCGCAAGTGTGGCGCCGCCGCCTGCGACAGAAACAGCGGACCTTTGAGATTGCTGCCGATCAGGTTATCCCAGTCGGCCTCGTCGATACGGCCGATCGGCGTGGGGAAAAACGAGGAGGCGTTATTCACCAGCCCGTCGAGACGCTGGTAGACGTCGAGCGTCTGCGTCATCGCCGCCTGCAAGGCGGCCGGATCACCGAGCTCGGCCTGGACGATGGCAGCCGAACCGTCGCGCTGCCGGTTCAGCGTATCCGCCAATTCGGCCACTTCTGCAGCCGAATGGCGGTAATGCAGCATCAGACGCGCGCCGGCCTTGTGCAGGCTGCGCGCGATCTCGGCACCGACGCGACGGGCGGCACCGGTGACCAGTATGACGGGGGCAATGACGGGGGCATGGGCAGGCATGGGCCCAGTATAGCGGGCCGGCACGCAAACGCCCTAGACGCGGGGCCGCCCAGCGGCGTCGGCGATGCGCCGGCCGTCGGCACGGCAGGCACCGAACAGGTCGCGTTCCTTCTTGTAGCGCGGTGTTTCGATGTCCAGCAGCCCCAGCACCGACGAGAACAGATTGTCATGACTGGCCGGCTTCTGCGCTTCATCGCGCAGGCAGGCGAGGTTGACGTTTAGGTTATGCGCTGCGGATTCCGGCATCCACCACACCATCGGCACCGAAGTCTGCTCCTTGGGCGCAATCGCGTACGGCACGCCATGCAGGAACAGACCATGCTCACCCAGCGACTCGCCGTGATCGGATACGTAGATCAGCGCGACATCGTAACGATACTGCTGGGTCTTGAGAAAGGCGATGGTCTGCGCCAGCACGTGGTCGGTGTAGGCGATCGCATTGTCATAGGCATTCACGATCTCCTGCTGCGAGCAGGTGCCGAGATCATTGTTCTGGCAGGCCGGCGTGTATTTCTCGAACGCCTTGGGATAGCGGCGATAGTAGGCCGGGCCGTGATTGCCGAGTTGGTGCATGACCACCATGCGATCTTGCGGCTGCGGATCGGCGGCGAGCTTGTCCTTGAGCACCTGGATCATGGCCTCGTCGTAGCAATGGCCGTCATCGCAGAGATTACCGATCTTGGCCGAGCCGAGATCGGTGAAATCAAGCCCGCTGCACACGCCCTTGCAGCCGCTCTGGTTGTCGATCCAGCTGACCTTGAGGCCGGCGCGGTCGACGAGGTGAAGCAGGGACTCGTGGTTGCGGATGCGGTCCTCGTCATAATCGGCTCGGCCGAAGGGCGAGAACATGCAGGGTACGGACACCTCGGTCGAGGTGCCGCAGGAAGTGGTGTGCGGGAAGTTGACGATATCGAGCCCGGCCAGCTCAGGCGTATTCATGCGCGCATAACCGTTGAGGCCGAAGTTGGCGGAACGCGCGGTTTCGCCGACCACCATGACCAGCAGCGTAGGCTTGCGTGCGCCGCCGACCGCCAGCACGCGATGCGCCGGATCAGCCGGCTCGCGCTCACCAACGGCGTTGCGTGCATCGCCGGCAGCGATACGCCCGGCCGACCAGAGCAGGTTGCCCGGGGTCAGCTGGTAGCGTATGCCCTTGTTCACACGCATGGCTGAACCGAAATCCTGGAACGAGACCAGCAGGGCGATCACGCCTACCGCCAGCGCAGCGGTCAGACTGCCGATGCGTGCCACGCGCGCAGCGCGGGGCGTACGCGAGCGCAGGCGCACCAGCCAGATGGCGGCTACCGGCACCAGGCCGAGCAGCATGTAGCCGAACATGGCGGGATTGAGCAGCTCGCTGGCTTCGCGCCAGTCGGTCTTGATCACGTTGCGCATCATACTCGGGTCGATGACGACGCCGTAGCGGCTCATGTAATAGCAGGTCAGGATGCTGACAAATACCAGCACGCTGAGGATCGGACGGATCAGACGCCGCGATGCAAACAGGCCGAACAAGAAGAAGTGGAAAGCCGCCAGCGCCACGAAGCTGCTCACGGCGAAACGCCAGGTGCCGAACTCGGAGAAAGAGCGCGCGCCGAGCAATGACGACCAGAACGGCCGGTTAACGGCCAGCAGCAAAAACACGACTACCAGCAACAGCAGGGTTTCGCTGTGCAGCGGAAAGCGCTCGAAAAACTTCCGGATACCGCGTTGATGATCTGCGGCGGTGGGTGCAACGACCTCGTCACGAAAACTCATGCTGCCACCAGTGCGCGTTGACGCTGTACATACAGCGGGACGAAGGCGAGCGCGGCGGCGGCCCAGCAGATTGCCGCCGACCACAGGTTGTGGCTGAGGAAATGTGCGCCCTGCACCATGCGGATCAGGCTGAAGGAGATACCGACAGCCAGGGTGGTCATCAGCATCACCCGCATCAAACGCGGATTGTCGGTTTCACGGGCGAGAAAATACAGGGCGGCGAGGCAGAAGCCGCTCGATGCATGCCCACCGGGGAAGCAATGGCCCACCTCGGCCGCGGGCACGAACCAGCTGCTGGTGAACTCGGCGCCGCCGCCGAAATCCACCAGATCCCACGGACAGTGATAGGAGTTCATGCCTTTCAGCGCCGATACGATCAAGGGCCCCATGGCCATGCCGACGAAGGCGCTCCACAAGGCAGGACGCCGGGCAGTCCAGTTCGGCCGCCAGCGCGGCCAGGCGTAAGTGCTGAGCACACACACCAGCAGCGCCAGCCAGACCATGCTCACGGCGGTCTTGGCGAAGTGATGGCCGAACATCTCCAGCGCCGCCGAGGCATGCGCCGGGAAGCTGTTGCTGGCGGTGTCGTAGAAGATCATTTCCAGCGCGTGGTCAAAGCCGCTGAAATGCGAAAGTTCGCCCATCAGCCCGAGCGTGATGGGAATCAGCAGCAGGTGCGTGCGAAAGAAGGAGGCGGAACTGAACATGGCGTGGCCCTAGGTAAGCCACGCAGTCTAGGAAACACCGGATGAAAGCCGCGTCGAAACAGCGTTGAAATTTCGTGAAAGTCGCGTCAGGCGGCAGTCAGAGTGAGCGTGAAGCGGGTGCCTTCTGCCGGTTTCGATTCAACCGCCAGCTGCCAGCCGTTAAGATCGGCGACCTGACGGGCGATCGCCAGCCCCAGGCCGCGATCAGTACTGCGCGCCTGGTCCGGCGCATCGAGGCGACGCCCGCGATAATAGCGGTCGAACAGCAAGGGCAGCTCTTCAGACGGAATCCCGACACCGTCGTCGGCGATCTCGATGCCGCGCTCGGTGTAACTCACGGTGCAATGGGTTGCCGCGGCATGCTCGGCGGCGTTACGGATCAGATTACGCAGGATCGTCAGCAGCGCATGCCGATCGGCAACCACCCGGACGGCCGCATCTACTGCGTTACTGAACGTCAGCCGCTCGACGCCGGCGCCGCCGGCCAGGCTGGCCCAGGCGGCATCGACGCAAGGCGCAAGATCAATCGGCTCGGCATCCTGCTGCCGTCGTTGCGCCAGCGTATGCACAAGATCGAGCGAGCCGGCAATCTCGTCAACGCTGGAGAGCGCGCGCTGCAAGCGCTGCTGCATCTCGACCGGCGCCTTGAGCGTCAGCATCTCCAGATCAGTGCGCAACGCCGTCAACGGCGTGAGCATTTCATGGCGGGCGTTGCCAACAAACTCGCGCTCATGGGCCACGCTTTCCTCGAAGCGCTCCTGAACCTGGCGGAAAGCCTCCAGCAAGCGGGTTTCTTCATCACTCTCCCCAGCAGGCAACACGCCCGGCGCCCATTCGCTGAGGCTCCCGGTCAGGCGCTTGATCGGCGCCACCACAATGGTGGCCAGTTGGGTCGCCGCCAGCCCCGCCAGCATGATGCACAGGACGCTCAAGCCGAGCAGGTAGTAACCGAACTGGCGTACCTTCTCTTCATGCTGCTCCGCGTCGTACAGGACATACAGCGTGCCGTATGCACTTGCCATGACGTACACATGCACCTCAGCACCTTGATGGTTGAGGATATGCGGCCCCTCGCTCAGCGCCTCCATGTAATCCGGCAGCAACGAGGGAGTGACCGTGCCGTCTTTCGCCTTGAGCCAGGCGGAAAAGTGCGGGCTCAAAGTCAACAAATCTTCCGCATGCATGCCGGGCACTTCGTCCTGACTCAGATGTACGGCCAAGCGCTGGGCTTCGGCCAGCACCAGCTCGTCGACCAGATCATCCTCTCGATCAGCCAGAGACAGGTAGGCAAAGCAGCCCTGCATGATCACGAACAGCGCAACCAGCGCTGTCAGCGCCCAGATCGTGCGCTGCTTGAGGTTCATGCGGGCCGGCATCAATCGCATAGCAGGCGGTAACCTACGCCGTGGACGGTTTCAAGGCCGTCATAGCCGGCCTGCGACAAGGACTTGCGCAGCAGGTGGATCTGGCTGCGCAAAGCTTCGGGGCCGGGCTCGTCGTCGGGCCACAGCAGGACCTCAAGCTCCTGTCTCGGCACCACGCGCCCCGGGTCGCGCAGTAACACTTCGAGTATCTGCATGCTGCGCGGCATCAGATGCAATGCCTTGTCGTTCACGCTGACGATGCGCGTGCGCCTATCCATGCGTAACGGCCCGGCGCGCAGTACGTCGGCAACCACGGCGCCGCTAGCGCGCCGATGCAGCACCGATACGCGCATGGCCACCTCGGCCAGCGAATACGGCTTGGTCAGGTAGTCGTCGGCGCCGGCCGCCAGCGTTTCCAGCTTGCTGGCCAGCGCATCGCGGGCGGTCAGCACCAGCACCG
>DATMTO010000130.1:0-3809 GCA_035564055.1 Rhodocyclaceae bacterium
GGTGGGCAGCGCCAGGACCGTGGCGGCAAGCAGGAGGGTGAGTAGCGCGGGAAAAGAGGGTCGTGGCATGGTGGCCGGGGAAGCTTCCGCCTTTTCAGGCAGATCAGCCACAGATGTTAAGCCGGGTGGCTTACACCCGGCTTGCTCCTGCATGACAGTCTTTGATGGACTTGTTACAGCGCTTTATCTGTTCGCTCAGGCAACCGCCACCGGAATCTTGCCGATCTTGGCCTGCCACTCCCTGGGTCCGGTCTCGTGTACCGAGATGCCTTGCGCATCGACGGCCACGGTCACCGGCATGTCCTTGACCTCGAACTCGTAGATCGCCTCCATGCCCAGGTCGGCAAAGGCCAGTACTTTCGACGCCTTGATCGCTTTGGAGACGAGGTAGGCGGCGCCGCCGACGGCCATGAGGTAGGCCGACTTGTGCTTCTTGATCGACTCGATCGCCACCGGGCCGCGCTCCGACTTTCCGACCATGCCGATGAGGCCGGTCTGCGCCAGCATCATCTCGGTGAACTTGTCCATGCGCGTGGCCGTGGTCGGGCCGGCCGGGCCGACCACCTCGTCGCGCACCGGATCGACGGGACCGACATAGTAGATGACGCGGTTGGTGAAATCGACGGGCAGTTTCTCGCCTTTGGCCAGCATGTCGGCAATGCGCTTGTGTGCGGCATCGCGGCCGGTCAAGAGCTTGCCGTTCAGCAGCAGCACCTCGCCCGGCTTCCAGGTGGCGACTTCGGCCGGCGTCAGCGTATCCAGATTGACGCGGCGGCCCTTTGAGGTGTCGTAGGTCAGGCGCGGCCAGTCGTCGAGATCGGGCGGCGTGAGCTTGGCCGGGCCGGAGCCGTCGAGATGAAAGTGCACATGGCGCGTCGCTGCGCAGTTGGGGATGATCGCCACCGGCAGGCTGGCCGCATGCGTCGGATAGTCGTTGATCTTCACGTCCAGCACCGTGGTCAGGCCGCCCAGGCCCTGTGCGCCGATACCGAGCGCGTTGACCTTCTCGTGCAGTTCGAGACGCAGCTCTTCGATACGCGTGAGCTTTTCGCCACGCGCCTTTTTGTCACGGACCAGATGCAGATCGACGGGCTCCATGATGGCTTCCTTGGCCATCAGCATCGCCTTTTCCGGCGTGCCGCCGATGCCGATGCCGAGAATCCCCGGCGGGCACCAGCCGGCGCCCATCTCGGGCAGCGTTTTCAGTACCCAGTCGACGATGGAGTCGGACGGATTCAGCATAGCAAGCTTGGACTTGTTTTCGGAGCCGCCGCCCTTGGCCGCGCAGATCACTTCGAGTTCGTCGCCGGCCACCATCTCCACATGCACGACCGCCGGGGTGTTGTCCTTAGAATTCTTGCGCGTGCCGGCCGGATCGAGCAGCACCGAGGCGCGCAGCACATTGTCCGGGTGCAGGTAGGCGCGGCGCACGCCTTCGTCGCACATCTCCTGCACGGTCATGCTCGACTCCCAGCGCAGGTTCATGCCGATCTTGAGGAAAATGACAGCAATACCGGTGTCCTGGCAGATCGGGCGTTTTCCTTCGGCGCACATGCGCGAGTTGATCAGGATCTGCGCCATCGCATCCTTGGCTGCGGGGCTTTCCTCGCGCTCATAGGCGGCGCTCAAAGCCTGAATGTAATCAACCGGATGGTAGTAGCTGATGAACTGGAAGGCATCGGCAATGCTCTGAATGAAGTCTTCCTGACGGATGGTCGCCATGGGGTCTCCGCGATTTTTCTGGTGGGTTGTTATCTGGGGTAATGACCGAAGTTTACACTCGCTTGATCTGCCTCAGACGGACTAAATTCGGCCTCCAGTAAGGTGGGAGTAATTCTGGCACGGTACCTTCCGCCAGGCTTTAAAATAAGGGTATCTCTATGCCCGAACATAAATAGAACAGGAGAAATTCAGGATGGCCAATATTGAATCAGTCATGCATGAATCGCGCGTCTTCGCGCCGTCGGCAGAAACGATCAAGAACGCCAATATTTCCGGCATGGCCGCCTACGAGGCGTTGTGCAAGGAAGCCGAGCAGGACTACACCGGCTACTGGGCGCGCCTAGCGCGCAAATACGTGGCCTGGAAGAAGCCCTTCACCAAGATCCTAGATGAGTCCAAGGCTCCGACCTACCAGTGGTTCACTGATGGCACGCTGAATGCCTCCTGGAATTGCCTGGATCGCCCGATAGCGGCCGGTTACGGCGACAAGGTCGCACTGATTTTCGAAGCCGACGACGGCACTGTTACCCGTACTACCTACAAGGAGCTGCTTGCCAAGACCTGCCAGTTCGCCAATGCCTTGAAGAAGCAGGGCATCAAGAAGGGCGACCGCGTCATCATCTATCTGCCCATGTCGGTGGAAGGTGTCGTCGCTATGCAGGCCTGCGCGCGTATCGGTGCCACGCACTCGGTCGTGTTCGGCGGCTTTTCCGCCAAGTCGCTGGAAGAACGCATCCTTGATGCCGGCGCCGTGGCCGTGATCACCGCCGACGAGCAGAAGCGCGGTGGTCGCGCACTGCCGCTCAAGCCTGCCGTTGATGAGGGCCTGGAACTGGCCAGTCGCGCAAACCCCGGCCACAAGGTCAAAACTGTCATCGTCTACAAGCGCACTGGCGGTGAATGCAAGATGGTCGAAGGTCGCGACATATGGTGGCACGACGCCATCAAGGGTCAGGCCGATACCTGTGAACCTGAGTGGGTCGAGGCTGAGCATCCGCTCTTTCTGCTCTACACCTCCGGTTCTACCGGTACACCGAAGGGTGTGCAGCACAGTACTGCTGGCTACCTGCTGCACGCCATGCTCACCTGCAGCTGGACCTTCGACCTCAAGCCGGACGACATTTTCTGGTGTACCGCCGATATCGGCTGGATCACAGGTCACACTTACGTTGCCTACGGTCCGCTCTCGAATGGCGCGACGCAATTGATCTTCGAAGGCGTGCCGTCCTATCCGGACTTCGGCCGCTTCTGGCGCATGATCCAGGACCACAAGGTCACTATTTTCTACACCGCGCCGACGGCAATCCGCGCTCTGGTCAAGTCTTCGGGTACCTCGGACGCAGTACATCCGAAAAGTTTTAACCTCTCCAGCCTGCGCCTGCTCGGCACTGTTGGCGAACCGATCAATCCGGAAGCCTGGATGTGGTACTACGAGAAAGTCGGCGGTAGCCGCTGCCCCATCGTCGATACCTTCTGGCAAACCGAAACCGGCGGCCACGTCATCACCCCGCTGCCGGGCGTGACGCCCTTGGTGCCTGGCTCCTGCACGCTGCCTTTCCCCGGCATCCAGGCCACCATCGTCGATGAGGCCGGTCACGAACTGCCGTGGGGGCAGGGCGGTCTGCTTGTCATCAAGAAGCCGTGGCCGTCGATGATCCGCACCATCTGGGGCAATCACGAGCGCTTCCAGAAAGGCTACTTCCCCGAAGAGCTTGGCGGCAAGCTCTACCTCGCCGGCGACGGCGCGGTACGCGATGCCAAGACCGGCTACTTCACCATCATGGGGCGCATCGACGATGTGTTGAATGTCTCCGGCCACCGTCTCGGCACCATGGAGGTCGAATCGGCTCTGGTCGCCAACCCCATCGTCGCCGAAGCCGCTGTGGTGGGTCGTCCCGACGATCTGACCGGCGAAGCGATCTGCGCCTTTGTGGTGCTCAAGCGTCCCTGTCCGGAAGGTGAGGAGGCGATCAAGATGGCCGCCGAGTTGCGCGACTGGGTGGCCAAGGAAATCGGTCCCATCGCCAAACCCAAGGACATCCGCTTCGGCGACAACCTGCCCAAGACGCGTTCCGGCAAGATCATGC
>DATMTO010000131.1:0-2649 GCA_035564055.1 Rhodocyclaceae bacterium
GTGTTGGGCGCCGCCGCGGCCGGCGCCCGGAGCGTTGCGCGCCACAGTACTGGACGTGGGACAGGGACTCGCCGTACATGTGCAAACCGCCGCGCACGATCTGCTCTTTGATGCTGGCCCGGCCTTTTCCGACGAGGCCGACAGCGGCAACCGCATCATTCTTCCGTATCTGCGCGCGGCAGGCGTGCGGCGTCTCGATCTGCTCGTGATTACTCATGCCGACAGCGATCACTCGGGGGGCGTGGAGTCGGTGGTCGACGGTATTGCGGTCGATCGCATGCAGACATCGATCCCCTTCGAAAATCGGCTGGCAGCGCTGCCGGTCGGGCAGGATCGTTGCATCGCCGGCCAGTCCTGGGAATGGGACGGCATTCGTTTCGAGTTCCTGCATCCCCGCGCCGACGACTATGAAAAAGAAGGCGGCAAGAGCAACGACATGAGTTGCGTGCTGAAGATCGTCAGCGCCAGCGGCAGCATGCTGCTGACCGGCGACATCGAGGCACGCTCGGAGCTGCGGCTGGTTGCCGAGACGGCCGACAAGTTGCGCGCCGACGTACTGCTGGTGCCGCATCACGGCAGCCGCACCTCGTCCACGCCGGCTTTCATTGCCGCTGTCGGCGCGCCGGAAGTGATCATCCCGGTTGGCTATCGCAATCGTTATCGTCATCCGCATCCTGCGGTGCTGGCGCGTTACGACGGCGTATCGCTGCATCGCACCGATCGCGACGGCGCTGTAACGGTGCGGTACAGTGGCGGCACACCGACTATCTCGATGACCAGGGCCGATGACCGGCGTTACTGGCGCGAGTGAGGGAGTGCCGGAGCGAACGATGGGAAACAGAATGATGCGTGAGGGCAGTGTCGATTGCGTGCATCCGGGCGGTACGCACCGCATGGCGTTTGTCGAATGGGGCGACCCGTGGAATCCCGACATCGTGCTGTGCGTGCATGGCCTGACCCGGTGCGGACGCGACTTCGACGATCTGGCCCGTGTGCTGGCAGCCGACTTCCGTGTGGTCTGCCCGGACGTGGCCGGACGCGGGCAGAGCGAATGGCTGGCCGACCCTAATCTCTACTCCCTGCCGCAATATGGTGCCGACATGCTGGCGCTGATCGCCGCGCTGATGCCGCGCCAGCTGCACTGGGTCGGTACCTCGATGGGTGGCCTGATCGGCATGGGCATCGCCAGCCAGCCGGCCACGCCTATCGGCAAGCTCGTCCTGAACGATGTCGGCCCGGTGATTACGGCGGCTTCCCTGAAGCGCATCGGCCAGTATCTCGGCAATGCGCCGCGCTTCGACAGCTATGCGCAGATCGAAGGCTATGTGCGGGCCGTCAGCCCCGGCTTCGGCCCGCTCAGCGATGCGCAGTGGCAGCATCTGACCACGCATGTGGTGCGTCGGGCCGAGGATGGCAAATTCGAGTTCCTGTACGACCCGAAGATCGCTGTCTCGTATGTTCAGGCCCTGATCGCCAGCGGCGGGCAGGATATCGACCTGTGGCCGCTGTATGAAATGATCGCCTGCCGGACCCTGCTGCTGCGCGGTGAGCAGTCCGATCTGCTGACACGGGAAACCGCCGAGGCCATGACACAACGTGGCCCGCGCGCACAACTCGTTGAAATTCCGGGTGTCGGCCATGCGCCGACGCTGATGGCGTCGGATCAGATCAATGTGGTCCGCAATTTCCTGCTGGCCTGAGAACGAAGTCGACGGGCGGGGCTAGGGATTGGCGAATTGCTCTGTTAGAATTCGTTGTGGCGGGTCTCCCCGCATTGTGGGGTGGTCAACCTGGTCAGGTCCGGAAGGAAGCAGCCACAGCCAATTCCTGCAAGTGCCGGGGGTCAGGCTCGCCACCCTAAAGCATTTTCTTTTTGGAAAATGCTTTAGGGTGGCTGGTGGAAACACCCCCTCCCGTCCTCCCCCGCCGAGCAGGGGAGGTGACTAGTCAGGCTGCTTCGCAGCGTAAACGGTTGTCGCACATCCGCCTTTCACCGCTAAAATCGCCCCCATGAGCTATCAAGTTTTGGCGCGCAAATGGCGCCCCAAATCGTTTGCCACGCTGGTGGGGCAGGAACATGTGGTCAAGGCACTCACGCATGCGCTGACCCAGCAACGTCTCCACCACGCTTATCTTTTCACCGGCACCCGCGGCGTCGGCAAGACCACCATCGCGCGCATCATGGCCAAGGCCCTGAACTGCGAGACCGGCCTGACCGCAACGCCTTGCGGCGTCTGTTCCAGTTGTACCGAGATCGATACCGGCCGCTTCATCGACTACATCGAACTGGATGCCGCGTCGAACCGCGGGGTCGAGGACATGACCCAGCTGCTGGAGCGCGCCACCTATGCGCCGACGCGCGGCCTCTACAAGGTCTATGTAATCGACGAAGTCCACCAGCTCTCCGGCCACGCCTTCAACGCCATGCTGAAGACGCTGGAAGAGCCGCCGGAACACGTCAAGTTCATCCTCGCGACCACCGATCCGCAAAAGATTCCGGTCACCGTGCTGAGCCGCTGCCTGCAGTTCAATCTCAAGCAGATGCCGCAGCACCACATCGTCTCGCATCTGAGCAACGTACTGACGCAGGAGGGGATTCCCTTCGAAGAGCCGGCGCTGCGCCAGCTCGCGCGCGCCACCAGCGGCTCG
>DATMTO010000132.1:0-3282 GCA_035564055.1 Rhodocyclaceae bacterium
AGGTTTTCCAAGAAACCTGTCCTCATCCCAGCAAATTACAAGACCGCCCGGAATTTTTGAGGCGTCATTTGGTGAAGGTGTTTTTGCAGAAGCTGTTGTCGTGTTCGCTACACTCAATGACGGAACGATTAAGCCGATTGAGCCTGCGATTCGTGCTGTGACGGAGATGCTAGAACAGTTGTTGGCTGAGGCCGCTGAATGATAGAAAAATACGTTCTACTCCATCATTCGCACGGACCTGCGCCAAAACCGATAATCCGATCAAGTTACACACTATGAATAGCGTCCAGTCAAATAACCCCCTCCATGGCCTTACCCTAGAGCGCATCGTCACCGAGCTAGTTGATCATTACGGCTGGGACGCGCTCGCTCGCAAGATCAACATCAACTGCTTCAAGAGCGATCCATCCATAAAGTCCAGCCTCAAGTTTCTACGCAAGACACCCTGGGCGCGGGAGCAGGTCGAGCAGTTGTATATCTCGACCTTTGCGTAGCTGAACTGCTGCCACGCCGCCATGAAGCGGTGAGCTTCAAACCTGTCGGTACATGCGCCGATAAAGCGCACGCATGCGTTCCACCTCGGTATCGGGCAGCGCGAGCTTGCCGTAGCGGGCGCGCTCGAACAGGGCGATAAGCTCAGCGCTGTCCTCGTGCAAGTTGTAGTGGACGCGCTGAACATTAACCAGATATTCGCGCGCGCTCTGGCCCGATCCACGTTCGACATGATGCAGAGCAAACAGGCGTTCGGCGGCGTGGTACAGCTGCAGCGCGCCGGCATTGCCATGCGCGCGCCAGCCGAGGATGCCGAAGCGCAGGTAGTCGAAATTCATACGCAACCACTGCAATCCGCGCGTCTCGCGCGCCAGAAACCAGGCGGCGATGAGCAAGGCCAGCGCGATCAGCCAGGCCAGCCATTTGAGCAACTCATCCTTCTTGCCGGAACAGTAGTCACCGACGCGATCGAGCAGATCCTGGAGCGGCTTCATGAGCGGCACCGCCTGCAGCTGAATATTTTCCAGCACCTCGGCCACGCTCTCGATGCTGCGTGACTGCCAGCGAGGCATACCGGGACGTTTGGCGGCATCGCGCATTTCGGCGAGCGTGGGCCAGCGCGACGATTCCCTATAGCCGGGGCCGCTGGGGCCATCGATGCCGCCGTTGGCGATGTCCTGATCGCCCTGGCCGGTGCGCCCGTCGCCGCCATTCAGATCGGAGGCTTCATCTCCGCCGCTGCTGCCGCCCTTCAACAACTTGCCGCCGTCGCTGCCGTGATCGCCCGCCTTGAGCCGCGCAATATCGGTCGGCTGGCCGTACTTCCAGAACATGGACAGACGGCTGACCTGCGGCGTCGCCGAATACAGCACGAAGGCCAGCCCCAATATGCAAGTCGAGGCGGCGATGATTGCCAGCGCCTGACCGCCGCCACTGTGCGCCAGCCCTGTCGCGGCGCGGGTGCTGACTTGCTCCGCTACCAGGGTGAAAACAACGGCAAAGATATATGGCACCAGATAGAACAGCATGGTCCAGTCGGCGCGGTAGTGGGCTGTAGCGAACATGACCATGACGGCCGAGGCAAGCAAGCCCAGACGGAACTTGCGCCGATTGACCGTGACGCAGTTGGTGGCCGCCTGCAGACCGGCGAGCAGATAGAGACCGGCGCGCGGCATGCCCCACATGGGCATGAAAATGACGAAGGTCGCCAAGACAGCAATCACCACGCCGACCTTCTGCGCAAACTCCCCGTTTTCGCCGACCTCGCCGCGCTGACGCCAGGCGATGCCCAGGCTCAGGCCGAAGGCAATCGCCCACAGCAGCACCTCGGCACCGAAGCTGCCGTATTCGATATCCAGATAGGCATTGCAGGTCACACCCAGCAGCAGCGAGGCGAACAGGCCGACATAGGCGGGGAAATAGGTGATCGGCGGGCTCATGCGTTGAACAGACGCGCCAGGTCGTCACCGCATTTCACTTCGACACAGACTGCGCCAAGGCCAATGACCCGCGCGGCGATGCGCTCGGTTTCGGCGCGCGTGTTCTCTTCCTTGTCGGCAAAGCTGCCACGGTCGAACACGACTGCAAGGAGATGTGCGCCCCGAGCGCGTATGGCGGCCAGACCTTCCATGATCGGCTCCACGTCACGCTCGCGCGCAGAAATGCCGACCACCACGGTTTCGCCGTTGGCACAATTAAGCGCCATGTGCTGCAGAAGCAGACCGTAGGGCAGCTTGCCGCCGACATCGACCACGGCCAGTTCGTCGAGCAGGCGCTGATAGTGCAGCTCGCCGCTACCGGCAGCAATATTCAATGCACGCGCGCCCTCGCCATGCATGCGGATGCGGATATTGTTGCGACAGCAGAACTGGGCGATCGAAGCCGCGATGCGGATGGCATATTCGGCGGTAGCCCGCCGTCCCGCACCGATGTTTGCGGCCGACTCCAGGTCGAGCATGACATACAGGCAGGCCGACGCGAGCGGCTCGAATTCCTTGACCATCAGCTCATTGAGCTTAGCCGTGGTGGGCCAGTGGATGTAGCGCGGATGATCGCCGCGACGATATTCGCGCAGGCCGGAGAATTCGGCCGAACCGCTGCCCTTGGGCAACAGATAGCCGCCGCGATGGATCTGGCTGGGTGCCCCTTGCAAGGGCAGCGACACAATCGAGAAAACGTCCGGATACACCGTCAGGGTCTGCACGCCGCCGTTGGTGCGCACCCGCGCCTCAGCCAGCCCGAGCGGAAACGAAGACTGCAGGCCAACCGGACCGAGGCGGTAGAAGCCGCGCTTCTCGCACTGCATGGACATGCTGAAACCCGAGACGCCGCGTGCCGGCGCATACGAGACGATGCCGAGCACGCGATCCTCGCCCGGGCCGGCGTTGGCGCTACGGAAAGGCAGCCGATCGACCAGCTCGACCATGAAGCGTGGCAGCCAGCCGCGATTCTCGACCTCGACCGCGAACACGATGGTCTCGCCTTCTTCCGCCCGGCTCGGCCCGCTACGCCTGACGTCGAGGCGGCTCACCAGCCAGTAGGGCCAGACAAAGCCGACGATGGCAGTGGCCAGCAAGGCGGCAGCGATGACCCACGGCAGCGTCTGGATACGGTTCAGCGCCGCCGCATAGGCGACGACGACCAGCCCGAGGACAACAGCAGGCTTAAGATAGCGCTCGCGCCAGGCGGCGGTGATCATGTGCGGGGCCGTCCGCTCAGACCGGGGGCGCGACCTGCGTCAGCACTTCGCGCAGCACCGCGGCGGCAATCTGCCCCTTGGCTGCGGCCTGC
>DATMTO010000133.1:0-3926 GCA_035564055.1 Rhodocyclaceae bacterium
GCCGCAGAGCGAAGCCGTCAATGACGGCACCGCAGACTATTGCAGCGAGGCCCATCGCCGGCTGGGCCCGGCCGCCGCGCGGAAGTGAGCATGGCCAATCTGTTCGGTGCGCCCATCCAGCACGGTACGCCGCCCGAATCCTTTCAGCGTTCGCTGCGCTATTTCAACCTCTATCGTCTGTTGGTGGCAGCGCTTTTTCTCGCTGCCGCACTTGAGTACGATCTGGCGGCCGCGGTCGGCGCAATCTACCCGGAGCGCTTTACCCGGCTCTGCGCTGCCTATCTCCTGCTTTCCGTTCTGGTGTTTTCCCTGCCCGGCCGGCTGGCACGTTTCAACTGGGTACTGACCGCCGGGGTGGTGGTCGATATCGCCTGCTTTACGTTGATGATGTACGAAAGCGGCGGCGTGCGCAGCGGTTTCGCCTACATGCTGCTGGTGGCGCTGGCGGGTGCCGGCCTCGTCGGACAGGGGCGGATGACGCTGTTTCATGCGGCGCTGGCCTCGCTGGCAGTGCTGATCGAGCAGAGCTGGCGTGTGCTGCTCGACATCGGCGAACCGCTGGAGTTCTTTCATGCCGGGGTGATGAGCCTCGGCTTCTTCGGTACCGCCATCACCGCCCGTCTCCTGGCCAGCCGGGTGGTCGCCAATGAAGAGCTGGCACGGCGCCAGGGCGAGGAACTGGCCGCGCAGTTGCACATCAATCAACGCGTCATCCGCGACATGCATGACGGCGTCCTGGTCGTGGATCGCGAAGGCCGGGTGCGCCAGTACAACCCGCAGGCGGCCGTGCTGTTCGGGGTCGGCGGCCAGGAGCTGGTGCAGCTGGCGCAGTTTTCCGCCGTGCTGCAGGAACGTTTCCTGGTCTGGTGCGCCGCCGCCCGCGAATGCAGCGAGTTGTTGCGCACTGCCGAAGGCCAGCGCCTGTTGCGGGTGCGCTTTCTGCCGCCGGGTGAGCGCGGCAACGCGCTGCTCTACATTGAAGACATGGCGCTGGTGCAGGCGCAGGCGCAGCAGATCAAGCTGGCCGCGCTGGGGCGGCTGGCCGCCAATATGGCGCATGAAATCCGCAATCCGCTGGCTTCGATCAGCCACGCTGCCGAGCTGCTCGGCGAAGAGCATCGCGATGACATGCATATGCGTCTGACCCGCATCATCGGCGACAACACCCAGCGTCTGGACCGGATCGTCACCGAAGTGCTGGAGCTGGGGCGTCGCGACCGCGCCGCACCGGAGGTGATCCGCCTCAACGAATTCTGTGCCGGCCTGCTCGAAGAGCTTTCGCTCAATCAGCCGGAGCTGCAACAGGTGGTGGCCATGGAACTGGCACCGGAGCTGCTGGTGCGTTTCGATCGCGGCCACCTGCACCGGGTGCTGTCGAACCTGATCACCAATGCGCTGCGCTATTCCAGCGGCAAACCCGGCGCCATCCGCCTGACCGCGCAGGCGCTGCTCGGCGGCGACGTCGAGCTGCAGGTGATTGACGACGGCGCCGGGATCAGCGAAGCTCTGCGGGCCCAGATTTTCGAGCCTTTCTTCACCACGCGTGCCGGCGGCACCGGGCTGGGTCTGTATATTGCGCGGGAACTCTGCGAGGCCAACGGCGGCTCCCTCGAACTGCGGGACAATGAGCCGGGCGCGCATTTCTGCATCTATGCCCGGGGAGGGATATGAACGTACGTCAGGACGCGCCGCGTCACGATTCGGAAAGCGGCCGCATGCGAGTATTGGTCGTCGATGATGAGGCCGATATCCGCGAACTGCTCGACCTGACCCTGGCGCGCATGGGGCTGGATGCCGACTGCGCCGCCAACCTGGCCGAAGCGCGCGAGTTCCTGCAGCGCGGTTCCTATCAGCTGTGTCTCACCGACATGCGCCTGCCGGATGGCGAGGGCCTCGCGCTGGTACGCGAAATCGGGCAGGGCGGGCTGGATCTGCCGGTGGCCGTGATCACCGCCCACGGCAGCATGGAAAACGCCGTGGCCGCGCTCAAGGCCGGCGCCTTCGATTACCTGTCCAAGCCGGTCTCGCTCGACCAGTTGCGTGCGCTGGTGCGCGCCGCGCTGGATCTGCCGCAATTGCCGCAGACGGTAGCGGCCAAGAACGAAGCGCCGCTGATCGGCAATTCCGCAGCCATGACCGAGGTACGTGCCCTGATCGAACGCGTCGCGCGCAGCCAGGCGCCGGTCTATCTGCACGGCGAGTCCGGCAGCGGCAAGGAGCTGGCCGCGCGCATGATCCACCAGCAGGGCGCGCGCCGCGAGCATCCCTTCATTGCCGTGAATTGCGGGGCGATTCCGGAAAGCCTGATGGAGAGCGAGTTCTTCGGCTATCGCAAGGGGGCCTTTACCGGTGCCGATACCGACCGGGACGGGTTCTTCCAGGTGGCCAACGGTGGCACCCTGTTTCTCGACGAGGTGGCCGATCTGCCGCTGTCCATGCAGGTCAAGCTGCTGCGGGCGATTCAGGAAAAGAAAGTGCGCAAGGTCGGCAGTTCGCAGGAAGAAACGGTCGATGTGCGCATTCTGTGCGCCACGCATCAAAACCTGCGCGAGCGCGTCGAGCAGGGCAAGTTCCGCCAGGATCTGTTCTACCGCCTCAATGTGATCGAGGTGCGGATGCCGGCCTTGCGCGAGTGCCAGGAGGATATTCCCCTGCTGGCCCGGCGCATCATCGAGCGCGTGGCGCGCCAGGGCGGCCATCCCGTTCCCGCCTTGACGCCGGCCGCGCTGGCGGCGCTGCAGGCCTATCCCTTCCCGGGCAATGTGCGCGAGCTCGAGAACATCATCGAACGCGCCCTGGCCCTGCTCAGCGGAGAGCAGATCGATGCGGCCGACCTCAATCTCGCGCCGCCGCGCCGTAGTGCCGATAGTGTGCCGGACGCCGGTAGCGTGGCGCTGCAAGACTATCTGGACGAAGTTGAGCGCAAGGTCATCGTCGAAGCCCTGCAAAAGACCGGTTTCAACCGGACTGCTGCAGCCAAGCTGCTCGGCGTGACCTTCCGCTCCCTGCGCTATCGCATGCAGCGGCTGGAGATCAGCGAGTGAGCGAGGCGCCCTGGTGTATCGACGCCTCGGGATGGCTGTCGAACGCCACGCCGGATTTTCGCCGGGTGTCCTCGCCCAACTTTGATCCTCGGCCGGCCGGTATGCCGGTGGAGCTGCTGGTTATCCACAATATCAGTCTGCCCCCCGACAAGTTTGGCGGCCCCGGTGTGGAGCAGTTGTTCACCAACAGTCTCGATCCGGCCGAGCATCCCTATTACGCCGAAATCCAGGGCATGCAGGTCTCCGCCCATTTCTTCATCCGGCGCGACGGCAGCCTGATCCAGTTCGTTTCCTGCCTGGATCGCGCCTGGCATGCGGGACGTTCGCAGTGGCAGGGCCGCGAGCGCTGTAATGACTTCTCGATTGGCGTCGAGTTCGAGGGCAGCGATACGCAGCCTTTCGAGGCGGCACAATATGCAACGCTGGCACGTCTGGCCGCCGCCTTGCGCGCCGCCTTTCCCTTGCAGGCGACGGTTGGTCATTCCGACATTGCCCCCGGCCGCAAGACCGACCCCGGACCCTGTTTCGACTGGTCCCGAGTCCCCGCCCTCTAGTATCTCCTGGCTGAGTGTCGCCGTCGGCAGATGGCCGAACTTGCACGTACGCACAGCGTCAAATCCTGCGTGGGCTGTGCCGCATTGCACCGAAGCTACTGATTTATCTGCACATAAAAATAATCGAAAAATATTCTTGCAGATTGAAAATCGACCCACTAGAATTAGTTGGTCTTGAGCGTTTCGACACTATATCTAGTAGGTTCTGGGGATTTCTCGGGGTTTTCTGTGGGTAAGCCTGTGAGCAAGTTGTGGACAAGCAAGCTCTTGTCCCGGCGCGCAAGTCAGGCGGGGCCGACAGGGAGCCGATAAGCCGGTTTTTCCCCGT
>DATMTO010000134.1:0-6008 GCA_035564055.1 Rhodocyclaceae bacterium
CAATGCCGGTACGTTCGGCGAATTCGATCCAGATTTCCGGGACCAGGACACCTTCGAGGTCGAGGCAGACGAGTTGCACGGCATTGCTCCAAATTTGGGAAAGTCCGGCATTTTACCCGCTGCCACAGTGTAGGATAGGGCCACCACCACTCATTCCCGACTTTGCATTCCATCATGGCCGCTGGCAGTCTCTTCATCGTCGCCGCTCCGTCTGGCGCGGGCAAAACCACCCTCGTCCGCAAGCTTCTCGAGCAGGACAAGGCGGTGCAACTGTCGATTTCCTACACGACGCGGGCGCCGCGGCCGGGCGAGCAGAACGGGCGTGAATACAACTTTGTCGATGCCGCACAATTTCGCGCCATGCGCGAGCGCGGCGACTTTCTCGAGTGGGCCGAAGTGCATGGCAACTTCTATGGCACCTCGCGCGTCTGGTTAAAGGATCAGATGGATGCGGGACGCGATGTGCTGCTTGAAATCGACTGGCAAGGCGCACAGCAGGTGCGCAAGCAGTTTCCTGAAGCGGTCGGCATTTTTATTCTGCCGCCGTCGCTGGCCGAGCTGGAACGCCGCCTGCGCGGGCGCGGCACGGATAGCGAAGAAGTGATTTCACGCCGACTCACTGCAGCAGTAGGCGAGATGCGGCATGTGGATGAATTCGACTTTGCTATAATCAACAATGACTTGGATGAAGCCCTTAAGGACCTGGCTGCAGCCGTGCGCGCTGCCAGGTTGCGCTGTGCCCGACAGCATGCGCGTCATCCTCAGGTTTTTGCACAAATATCCGACCCGATTCACTAATCAAAACAGGACTTAACCATGGCCCGCGTCACCGTAGATGATTGCCTGAAACGCATTCCCAATCGCTTCCAGCTCACCCTGGCCGCCACCTATCGCGCCCGTCAGATCACCATGGGTGGCTCCCCCCAGGTCGAAGCCGACAAGGACAAGGCGACCGTGATTGCCCTGCGCGAAATCGCCGCCGGCAAGGTCGGTGTGGAAATCCTCAACCGCGCTCAACCCTGAGTGAGACGGGGGATGTATGCGAATGCCGCACGCACTGACATCCCCTTCCGCGCCGGCCATGCCGCCGGCGCCGCTTGACGCACCCGTACTGACCGCCGAGCCCGCCAAGGCGCGCTTGCCGCGTCCGGCGCCGCCCAAAACCACGGCCGAAGTCAGTGCCGAGTTTGAACGCTTCAAGGCGCACCTGGCTTCCTATCTGAAGCCGGAAGAAGTCGACAAGATTGCCGACGCCTTCGTCTTCAGTCGCGCCGCGCATGAAGGCCAGTTTCGCTCCAGCGGTGATCCCTATATTTCCCATCCGCTTGCCGTGGCCGAATCGCTGGCTGACTGGCACATGGATGCACAGGCTCTTTGCGCCGCCCTACTCCACGACGTCATGGAGGACACCGGGGTTTCCAAGGAGGAGCTCGCGCAACGCTTCGGCCAGACCACGGCAGAACTCGTTGATGGCGTCTCCAAGCTGGAAAAAGTCGAGAACCAATCCTGGCAGGACGCGCAGGCCGAGAATTTCCGCAAGATGCTGCTGGCTATGGCGCGAGATGTGCGCGTCATCCTGATCAAGCTGTCCGATCGTCTGCACAATCTCAATACGCTCGATGCGGTGCGCCCCGACAAGCGGCGCCGTGTGGCCAAGGAGACGCTGGAGATCTACGCGCCGATCGCCAATCGCCTCGGCCTCAACCAGCTCTATCGCGAGCTGCAGGAAATTTCCTTCAGCCATCTCTATCCTGGCCGCTTCAAGGTCCTCAGCAAGGCGGTCAAGGCCGCGCGCGGCAACCGCCGCGAAGTGGTCGGCAAGATTCTTGAAGCCATCAAGGAGAGTCTGCCCGCCAACGGCATCCAGGCTGAGGTGATGGGCCGCGAGAAGCATGTCTACGGCATCTACCGCAAGATGCGCGAGAAGCACCTCACCTTCTCGCAGGTGCTCGACATCTATGGTTTCCGTATCATCGTCGACGACATTCCCAAGTGCTATCTGACCCTGGGCGTGTTGCACTCACTGTTCAAACCCGTGCCCGGCAAGTTCAAGGACTACATTGCCATTCCGAAGGCGAACGGCTACCAGTCCCTGCACACGACCCTGATCGGCCCCTATGGCACGCCGGTCGAGATGCAGATCCGCACGCGCCAGATGCACCACGTCGCCGAGGCCGGCGTGGCCTCTCACTGGCTGTACAAGGACGACAGCACTACCTCCGAGATTCACCAGAAGACGCACAAGTGGCTGCAGTCCCTGCTTGAAATCCAGTCGTCCTCCATCGACTCGGCCGAGTTCCTCGAACACGTCAAGGTCGACCTTTTCCCTGGCGAGGTCTATTGCTTCACGCCCAAGGGCAAGATCCTGGTACTGCCGCGCGGCGCCACGGCAGTCGATTTCGCGTATGCGGTGCATACCGATATCGGCCATCGTTGCGTGGCCTGCCGCATCAATTTCGAATTGATGCCGCTGCGGACCGAGCTTTCGGACGGCGACCGCGTCGAAATCATCACCGCCGTCAACGCCAACCCGAATCCTGCCTGGCTCTCGTATGTGAAGAGCGGCCGCGCCCGCTCCAAGATCCGTCACTTCCTCAAAACCCAGCACACCGAAGAGTCGGCGGCACTGGGCGAGCGCATGGTGACGCAGGCATTGCGTTCGGTCGGCTATGCGCTGGCCAAGATCACCACCAACCAGTGGGAGCGTCTGCTGCGCCTGACCGGTGCCAAGTCCAAGAAGGATGTGCTGACCGACGTCGGTCTGGGCAAGCAGCTGCCGGCGATTATCGCGAAGCAGCTGACCGAAGGCATGGAGGCAGACGACGACGTCGAGGATCGCGTCAGCTCTACCATCGTGATCCGCGGCAACGAAGGTTCGGCCGTGGTGCTGGCCCGCTGCTGCCGGCCGATCCCTGGCGATCCCATCGTCGGCATCCTGCGCAAGGGCCAGGGTCTGATCGTGCATACGCACGACTGCAAGACCATCGCCAAGCAGCGTGGCGACCGCGACGGCTGGATTGATGTTGAATGGCAACCCGAAGCCGAGCATCTGTTCGAGGTGGGTATTCGTGTCATCGCCGAAAACCGGCGCGGCGTGCTGGCGCGCGTGGCTTCCGAGATCTCGGCCAGCAATTCGGACATCATGAACGTCAGCATCGACGAGGGCCAGGGGCTTTATTCGATGCTGCAATTCACCCTGCAGGTGACCGACCGCCAGCATTTGGCGCGTATCATGCGCAGCTTGCGGCGCTTGCCCGAGGTGGTTCGCATCCAGCGCGCCCGCGAAACCTGATTTACGACGCCGTGCCTAGGCGTGGCGAAAACACGATCAACCTATGTAACTGGAGAGCAGCAGCAAATGGCAATCTACGAATCCGAGCACACCAAGTTCATGCGCGAATGGATGGAAAAGCATCCGCAGGAGTTGCAAGAGCAGCAGGCCGGCCGTGCGCTGTGGTGGGACAAGGGCGAGCAGGATCTTGAGACGGCGCGTCGTAATGACCTGTCCAAGGTGCCGCAGAAGTCGTACTACTACGATATCGAAGGCTGAGACCCGCAGGTGTCCGGCCTTGGTGAGTGCCAGGGCCGGTTAGTAGCGTCCTCATTTACGGCATACGCTTACAGCGACGCCTGAAGAAAGGCCGGCACAAGCGGTGCCGGCACGGCCCCCGTGGTTGCATGCCAGGTGATGCGGCGGCTGCCGCGGGGAGGTGCCATAGGCGCGCTTACTGCGCGAACCCATTGTCCTGGCACGCTATCCCCTTTGGCCCGATTGTTCTGCCACTGCAGGGGTTGCAGGTTGCCGAGGTTGTCACTACCGCCGCGGGCCACGGCAAAAATATGGTCAATTTCCCAGCCCGTTCCGTTCTCGTCGGCAACCCCGTACTGGTCCCGATCGATCCACGCACCGCAGGCATCCTTGCGCCGCACGGCCGGATTTACGCCGCTAACGACGATGCCTTTGCGCCAGACTGCTTCGACGATATAGGCGTTGAACTCCCGATTGGCAATGGTTTTGCCGTGATCGCGCTCTACCATGATGACTCCAGGTATTAGCAAATCTTACAAACGCAAGACTTGTTGTGGCGCCCCCTTTTATTTTGGCAAGAAATGTAAACTGTTATTCGTAAATGTCAACTTTGATTGTTGGTTTTGACGTGCGAACTATCGGATGTCGCCAGATTTTCCGCAGAGCATGACGGTGCCGCTGTCAGGGCTTGATCAATTGCCGCAATTGGCGGATGCGTTGTTCCCCGCCGGTCGACGATACAAAGCGCTGCGGATGATCGACCAGATACAGACCTTTGCTTCCGGGCTGCAGTCGCAACAACCACAGGCCGCGATCACCGCGACGGAAGACCGGATCGCTGCTGCTGCGCGGCGTACGTGAAGGAGGCAACGCCACCAGGACAACAGCGGGACTGCCACCCTTCCAGCTTTCGCTCACAAGCACCACGCCAAGCTCCATCTCGGGGTTGCCCGCGGTTGAAACAGCCACCTGTCCTTGCCATTCGCCGACCACGATCAGGTCGGCGCTGCGGATCAGTTCATCGTCGCTGAGTGGGGCCCACATCGCCAAGGCGCTACCCGCGAGGAAAAGCGACAGACAGCACAAGCGGCGTGCTGTCCGTCTCCAGGCGCGTATAGCCGCAAACGTGAAACGCATTCAGCCGCGTGCGCGATTCCGGCTCAGCATCAATCCGAGCAGACCAACGGCCATCAAGGCCAGTACGCCGGGTTCAGGAACTTCGCTGACAGGCGCGCCGTAGATGTGTTGCATGCCGGCGATATCGTCCGCCTGGGGGCCGTAAAACGCTTCGGTGTAGAAAGGATTCATCAGGGAACCGGAGACGCTGGAATGATCGAGACCCAGCGCGTGGCCGAGCTCATGCGCGAGGACCTGGACAATATCAAACCCGGCTCCGCCGAAGCCGATTTTCCAGTTTTCCGCGATGTCAAAGTGAATGTCGCCAGCCGCCGAACCGCCATTGACCGGCGGATAGTAGCCGTGTGCGAGGACACCAAAGGCGCCGTCGAAAACATGCAGGCCGAGACGGATGTCCCCGGAGGTCGTCGCCGTATTGAAGCCGGCGCCGTCGTCGGTTACCTGGACGAAGGAGAGGTTGGCGACCGACGACCACATGGCGAACGCGGCATTGACGGCGCTTTGCCAGCCAGCCGGCATGACGTCGTTGAAGGAGGTGATCGTGCAGCCGGCAAACTCCTGACTACAGGAGGTGCCCGTGGGCATGAGGCTCCAAGTCACGGTAGCACCGGTGCCCATGACGGGCGAACCCCATTTGCCGGGACTGGTGCTTGCGAGGGTATAGGCCGATGCGTTCAGCGGGCCGATCAGACTGGCAACCGCAACAAGCAAGGTGAGCAGGCGTTTCATGGTCATCCTTTAAATGATCTGGTTTGGCAAATAAAAACAGAATTTGAAATAGCAATAATTAAGCCATTTCAAATACATTCAATCCAAGTGTCTGATAAGGAAGCTTAAGTTTTTATACAAGGACCATTGTTGCTTTGCTTGGAGGCCCGCTTTGTAAAAATCGCCGACACTCGGGGCGGTGCGCCCGGGCAGGACGTCCGGCACTTCCAACAGCTATAATCCCGACTCGCAACTCCCTGATTTTTCGAATGACCACCAAAAAGCTGTACATCCGCACCTTCGGCTGCCAGATGAACGAGTACGACTCGGACAAAATGGCCGATGTGCTCGCCGCCGGCGACACCATTGTCAAGACCGATACGCCCGAAGATGCCGACATCATCCTGTTCAATACCTGTTCCGTGCGCGAGAAAGCGCAGGAACGGGTGTTTCACGACCTTGGCCGCGTCAAGGCGCTGAAGCAGCAGAACCCCAATCTCGTCATCGGCGTCGGCGGCTGCGTCGCCTCGCAGGAAGGCGCGGCGATCGTGGAGCGCGCGCCTTATGTCGATGTCGTATTCGGCCCGCAGACCCTGCACCGCCTGCCGACCCTGATCGGTCAGCGCAAGGCCAG